>JASGCU010000081.1 GCA_030053935.1 Chitinophagaceae bacterium | reverse complement strand
CTTTCAAATCTTGCACCTGCGTTTAGTATTTTTCGGTATGCCTCACCCTAAAAGACATACTTAGCAAGAAACAAAACTATCTTATTGACACTTTCAAGACAATAAAACTTAATTTTGCAATAATATTCACTCATAATTCTAAATGAATAGGCTAATAACTATAAACAATACTTTTGAAAGCTTTCAAAGCCTAATTCAGCTTTATGAGACACATAAAGATGAATTATTCGGGGACATCCACCTTGAAATTCGCCATTTCTTTGCTGCAAATATGAGTGCTGCATTAGGTGCAGTTTTAGACAAATTTACGGCAAACTTAAATGACATTCATTTTGATTACATAGACCCACAGATTGAAACGATTTTACTAAAAAATGACTTCTTAACATATTTTGGAAAGCAAAGAGCAGTTGACGTAAATAATACAACAATTAAATTTCTAAAACTAAAACCTATAGATGGAAAATATTTTAAGAATTATGTTATTGAGGAACTAATTGAGGGACACATTACAGATTTACCTCAAATGTCCAAGGGTGTAAAAGAAAAGATGGTTGAAGCTATTTATGAAATTTTTGTAAATGCACAAATTCATAGTGAGACAAAGTTCATATACACTTGCGGGCAGTTCTTTCCAACCAAAAACAAAATCGAATTTACTATTGTGGATACAGGAATTGGTTTTAGGGAAAAAATTAATAGACGATTTGGAAGGAATCTTCGAGCTACGCAAGCAATCAAGTGGGCTGTTGAAGAAAAGAAAACAACTAAAGAAGGCATTTCAGGTGGTTTAGGACTTGCTATATTACGAGAATTTGTAAACGTCAACAAAGGAAAAATGCAAATTGTTAGTAACGAAGGTTTTTACCAGTTTGGCATTGATGGAGAAACGCTAAAAGAGTTTCAAGGGGAATTCCCAGGAACTATTGTAAATTTGCAATTCAGAACAGATGACAACAAAAATTATTCACTTAAAAGTGAGATTGATATAAATGATATATTCTAAAAGTATGGAAAACACAACAATAAGCATTGTAAACACAATCGGAGATGTTTACGGGGTTGAAGCAGAGGATGGTCAAAAGGTTTTCGAACTGATTGTAAAAGCATTTAAGGATAATAAAAAGGTTAATCTATCTTTCCAAAATATTGAAATGCTAACAACTGCTTTTTTAAATACTGCTGTTGGACAACTTTACAAAGATTTCTCTGAAGATTACATAAGAGAAAATTTGAAAGTATCAGAAATTTCTGATTCAGGCAAAGTTGCATTGAAAAGAGTTGTTGAGACTGCAAAACTTTATTACAAAGACCCCGAAGCATTGCAAAGAAGTATTGATGAAATAACAGAAGATTAATCAATGGCAACGAATTACAAATTACAAGATTATGCACATCTTTCTGGAAAGGATGTTTTTGTTGATGCCAATGTATTAATATATCTGTTTTGGTCTACAGGGGATTATTTCTACGAAACCAATTATGCACGAGCATTTAACAATTTGCGAAAACAAGGAAATAATCTTTATGTAGATTTTTTAGTTATCTCAGAAGTTGTTAACAGAGTTTTGAGGATTGAACACCAAAAGTTAAATGCAAATCAAAAATTCAAAGACTTTAGAAATAGTCAAGATGGAAAGGATGTTATAAATGATATTTATTTAATAGTTCAAAATTATATTCTTGGTAGTTTTAAAATCATTGGCAAGTCTTTCAATAAAAGTGATATTGAGGGTTTTTTAATTGTTGACCAACTTGATTTCGTGGATAAAGCGACAGTATCTATTTGCTCTGAAAACAATTTTGTTTTACTTACAAATGACAGAGATTTCAAAAACTGCGGACTTGATATCTTGACAGGCAACCCTCATATTCTCAATTAAATCAAAACAAAAATAAGAAGGGCGAAGGCATAACAGCACCTACCCAAAAGTGGCGGTTCAGTTGAAATCAAGCTTTGTGCTTTACTGATAGTCAAGTGCTTCTAAATCCACCACATCTACCAGCTGCAAAACGTTACAAGCAATACAATGAACTTGAAGACCATAGTATTCGTTAAATAAAATATTCGTTTTTTGCGTTTTTAATTCGCAACGGTATCAATTTATAACTCATTATACTTGCATTCTGTTGTCGGATATTATAATGACTTCTCATTACTTCTCCATATGCTCCTGCGGAACGTATCACCATAATGTCTCCCCGGATGCTTTCGGGGAGAAGTATATTTTCTCGAAAAGTATCACTACTTTCACATATAGGACCTACCACATCGTAGCAGGTGCTTCTTTCACTTTTGGAGGTAATATTTTCTATGAGGTGTTTTGCTTGGTATAACGCGGGACGTATGAGTTCGTTCATTCCTGCATCTAATATAAGAAAATGTTTTTTAGCACCCATTTTGGTATATAAAATACGAGAAACCAAAGTTCCACACTGCGCTACAATGGACCTTCCTAATTCAAAATGAAGTTCTTGGTGAGAAAAAAGGTTGAGATGCTTTTGAAATACATCAAAATAACTCTTAAAATCAGGAATGCGTTCTTGAAAAGAATAATCTACCCCTAATCCTCCTCCTACATTTATGAGAGCAAGTTTTATTTTTTTTTCTTGAAAAAAAGATTGTATTTCGTTTATTTTTTTGCAGAGATTAACAAAATTTTCCATATTCTGAATCTGCGAACCAATATGAACATGTATTCCAATAAGATGTATATGGGAGTAGGTATGTATGGTGTCTATGATATGCCTGACCTCTTGAAAAGAGATTCCAAATTTATTTTCTTCGCTTCCGGTACTAATATAACGATGGGTATCTGTTTGAATATCAGGATTAATTCTGAGAGCAATGTTACAGGGGGTATTCATGGCATTTGCAAAGTGATTGATGATAGAAATTTCTTGAGAGGACTCACAGTTAAAACAGAATATACGAGAATGTATTGCCTGTTGTATTTCCTTATCCGTTTTCCCTACTCCTGCAAACACAATCTCTTGGGGGGGGAAACCCGCATCGAGAGCTCTTTTGATTTCCCCAAAGCTCACACAATCGGCTCCCATTCCCGAATCTTTTATAAAAGAAAGTATATCTGGATGAACATTCGCTTTGAGAGCATAGTGAATTTTATACCCCCTTGATATTCCTGTATTATGTATTTCATCAAGGGTTTGCTTTAAAAGATCTGTATCATAAAAATAAAAAGGAGTTTCTATTTCCTTGATTTGTGGTATGTAATGAATGATGTCTGACATTTTTTGTATGTATGAAAAAAAGTATATGGATTTTTAATCAGCATTATACGGACTCAAAAAACTTTTATGGTCAACTTTACGGTTTGTTTCATTCTCGAACCTTTTAATTTCTTCCTCATCTTCCTTACTCAAATGTGCATGCACCCAAGTTACTTTTTTCAAACGAGGTAATGTTTCTAAGGGTTTCAAGTCATATACTTGGGTATTAGTGATGCAAATTTCCTCTAATGTACCAAGGTTTTTCAAAGGTGCTAAATCTAAAATAGATGTGTTAGATGCCTCTATTTTTTTGAGTTCAGACAATTTTTCTAAAGGTTTCAAATCAATAACAGCCCTGTTATTGCTACAATTTATCTCGGTGAGTTTAAATATTTGCTCAATTTCCTGCTCTGCAAGTTCGTACGGGAGATATGAATTAAACAATTTTTTTTGGGTGGGAGACAAAATCTCATTATACCATTTAGTAAGTCGTTTAGTAAATAATATATCCGCTATCAAATCTACTACTTGTTTTCTTAGTTCTGTATCCTGGCAGTGATTAATAATATTATGCACTGCACTAAACAAATCTAATTCATTAGGTTGATAAGACAGATTAAGATGGTTTCTAAATATTTGTTGCCAAACAAAACTAAGTTCATTCCACCATTCTTTATTCTTAAGAGGACCTTTTACAGTTTTGTCTAAAAAATCAAGTTTTTGCTCTTTCTGTAAATCTTCAATAACTTTTCGTATTGTTTTAAAAGCATCCTTTAATGGCACATTAAAATACTCTTTGTTCCAGTGGTTTTTTTCAAGTTTTGTATGCACAAGTTTTTCCACTAAAATGCAGTCACTAACTTCTTCTTCATACGCCTCCACAAATCTAGTTGGAATACCTGTTTTGGCTTGCCAATAGAGTTCTTTAGCTCTTTCTTCGGGAGTTCTTGTTGTTTGACCAATTTTAAGATATTGAGGAAAAGATGGATTCATTAAAATGTATATATAACCTTGTTTACTCATTGTATTGTTTTTTTAAATAGCTGTTAATTAATAAATATGTGATTAGATTTTTAAGAATTGTTTTTATTCTATTTTAAAAAAAATAAAGTAAAAATATAGAAAGTTTGTAAAAGAATGCAAATACTTTTGTAAAAATGTTATTTTACAAAAAATTATTCTTTTTTATGAAACATCCTTGAGGTTTTTTAATAATTTATAAATGTAAGATTAAGAATTATTCCTTTTATGATAATACAACCCATATTAGATATAGCATCTATCTGTTTTTTGAAAGGAATAAGAGACGTAGTTTTTTCCCCTGGTTCTCGTTCTGCACCGATTGTATTAGCTTTTGTAAGACACGGGGGGTTTCAGACATATACTATTTCCGATGAAAGGTCGGCAGCATTTATCTCTCTGGGGATAGCAGAAAAAAAGAAAAAACCTGTAGTGTTATTTTGCACCTCGGGGACCGCAGTATTAAACTTTGCTCCCGCTATAGCCGAAGCATATTATAAAAATATTCCTCTTTTGGTATTGACAGCAGACCGCCCTCCCGAATGGATCCACCAACAAGATGGACAAAGTATAAATCAACACAACGTTTATACCAATTATATAAAAAAATCATATACCTTTCCCGATTCTTATCACCATACAGATTCTCTTTGGTATGCACATTATATCATAAATGATGCCCTGAATATATGTATTTCTGACTCAAGCCCCGTTCATATCAATATACCTATAAGAGAACCTTTTTATCCCCATAGAACAGAAGTATTTTCTTATTCTGAAACCATAAAAATTATTACAGAAGAGACCACACAAAAAACACTTACCGCTTCTCAAATATCCTTTCTGCAAAAAAATATATGCGATGCTTCTCAAAAAATAATGATACTCATAGGGCAGTGTTCCGAGATGCCCATTTATTTGGAAGAATGCGTTCATAAGTTAGGTGCTGTAGTAATAACGGACATTACCTCTAATGCCCATACTCTGATCAATACCATTACTCACGCAGAACTTTTTATAGAAAAAGAACCCCATACCTATATCCCTGATATTATTATATCTTTTGGATTATCCATTCTTTCCAAAAAAATAAAGTTGTTTTTGAGAAAAAATGCCCATCTTATAAAACAGCATTGGCATATACAAGAGACAGGAAGCGTAGCGGATACTTTTCAAACCCTTACCCACATAATAAGAGTAGCGCCCTCTTATTTTTTTGAAACAATATCAAATATGAATTTTCCCCCCTCTACCAGCAGTGCTTACCAAAAAATGTTTGTAGAAAAACAAAAAAAAATCCATCACACCATATACAATACTTTAAAAAAATCTGATTTTAATGAAATAAATGCTCTCGCTTTCTTGTTATCACACATACAAGGAAAATACAACCTCCACTTAGCAAACAGTATGTCAGTTCGGCTTGTCCATCTGATAAGTATGGATATATCAGATCAGATTACTGTTTTTGCGAATAGGGGGACAAGCGGTATAGACGGCTGTATGAGTACCGCTGTAGGGATTTCTTTAGCAAGCCCCGATGAGCAAAATATCTTAATAATAGGAGATATTGCTTTTTTTTATGATATAAATGCCTTTTGGAATGAATATATTCCTAAAAACCTAAAAATAATTATGCTCAATAATCATGGTGGGCAAATTTTTAGAATTATCCCCGAATCTTCAGATTTAAAGGAGCTAGAACCTTATTTTGAAACAACCCAATCTAAAACAGCAAAAAAAATATGCGAACATTTTGAAATGAACTATTTCCATATTACAGATACCGAATCTTTACATTTGCAAATACCCCTTTTTTTAAAGAAAAAAAATACCTCCGTCTGTGAAATAGAAACCAATAAAATAATAAATGCAGAAGTTTATAAAACAATATTGAACATATAAAAAAGTTCTTTCTTATTTTATATACTACAAATCACCACAGAATACTTCTTTTTAATACATATAAAAAATATTTTTATTTTTGTTTTATACTCTATTTTTATCTATTAAATGACAAACAAGAACATGAAAGCAAAATATATAGATCCCTTTACGGACTTCGGGTTTAAAAAAATCTTTGGAGAAGAAGCAAGTAAGCCACTTTTAATGGACTTTTTGAATGCGTTACTGCCCAATGAAGACAAGATAATGGATTTGACACTGAAGAATACCGAACAGTTGGGTCATGGCTTTGTTGACAGAAAATCCATTTACGATATTTACTGTGAAAATGAGAAAGGAGAAAAATTTATTGTAGAAATACAAAAAGCAAAGCAAAATTATTTCAAAGAAAGAACTATTTATTATTCCACTTTTCCCATAAGAGAACAAGCAGAAAAAGGAGGATGGAACTTCGATTTAAAAGCAATATATTGTATAGGGGTCTTGGATTTTACTTTTAACGATTACAAAACAGAATCTGAAAAAAAAGAAGTAGTGCATACCATTCAATTAAAGAATCAAAACGGTAAGATATTTTATGATAAGTTAACTTTCATATATCTCGAGGTACCTAATTTCAAAAAAACAGAAACAGAACTTACAACCCGTTTGGACAAGTGGTTATATTTTATTAAAAATTTAGAGGACTTTCAAAACATCCCCACCATTATAGGAGATGATATTTTTAGTCAGGCATTTGAAAAAGCATCCCTTGCAAAGTTCGGAGAAAAAGATATATATGACTATGAAATAAGCTTGAAGTCGTATAGAGATTATTATAATACCATTGACTACGCTTTTGGTGAAGGAGAAGCAATTGGAATCCAAAAAGGAGAACTTAAAAAAGCAGTTGAATCGGGATTAGGAATGTTAGATGAAGGATTCTCATATCTAAGCATTCAAAAAATTCTAAAATTCACTGATACACAAATGCAAATACTTGTAGATAGCTGGAAAAATAAACTCTCTGTTTTAGAAATTATAAATGCTTTGAACACACAAAAAAACTTTCAATAAAAAAACTTTCTATGGAATTCACTCTAAAAACTCTCTTTTGATGTTTAAATATTATATTTTTCTTTTGTTTTTTTTGAACTCCTTTGTAGGATATACTCAAACAGATTCTCTACCCACAAATGATACCAGCAACCTTCACAATACAGATCCTTATAAGGCACTCATTTTTTCTGCTGTCCTCCCTGGTTTAGGACAGTGCTACAACAAAGAATATTGGAAAGTTCCAATTCTCTACGGAGCTATATCGGTGTTTGGTTATTTAACTTTTTACTATAATGGGTTATATAGCAATTTTGAAGCATCTCTCATTGCCGAAAGAGATAATGACCCTACCACAGTAAAATTTTTTACCCGAAGAAGCACCCAATACTTAGAACTTCAGGTTAGCACCTATCGGCAACAGCGTAATTATATGATACTCACTCTTTGCATCATATATGCTCTTAATCTTGTAGATGCACACGTTGCAGCACACCTCAGTCAATTTGATGTCAATGATAACATCAGCATTCGGTATTATCCAAAAATCCAAAATACTGCATCTCCCACAGATTTCTATTACGGAATGTCTGTTTCTATTCTTTTCAAATAAAATATAACATAAAAAAATAACACCTTAAAATCATACCACAATGACAGAAATAATAATAAATAAAGAACATCACTTCTCTGTAGAAGCAAATACTGTAAATAAAAAAATAACAGTAGATGCAAATATATTTGACGGAGATATAGTAGAAGTAAAACCAAATTTGTTCCATATAATACAAGATTCTCTTTGCTACAATGTAGAAATAATAAAAGCAAATGCAGATAATACATTAGTCACAATGAAAATAAATGGAATCGTATTTGAGGCAGAAATAAAAGATTTCTATGCTTCTTTTTTGAAAAAATATAATATATTCATCCCCGCCACAAAGCACTCCGCCAATCTTGTATCCCCAATGTATGGATTATTAGGAAAGATACTAGTCGAAAAAGGGCAAAAAGTAGAAAAAGGCGACCCTCTTGTTGTAATAGAAGCAATGAAAATGGAAAATGTAATCAAAGCAGAGGAAACAAAAAGAGTACAAGAAATAAAAATAAAAGCAGGTGAAAATGTAGAAAAAAACCAAGTTCTTATAATTTTTGAAACAGAAAACACATTATAATAAACCATAAAAAACATGAAATACAAAAGAGTGCTTCTCAAACTCAGCGGAGAATCTTTGATGGGAGAGCAGAAATATGGAATAGACCCTCGAGTTCTCTACAAATATTCTGTAGAAATAAAAAAAATTGTGGATATGAAGGTGCAGGTAGCCGTAGTGATAGGCGGAGGAAATATATTTAGAGGAAATCTCTCTAAAAATATGGGAATAGACAGGGTGCAAGGAGACTTTATGGGAATGCTCGCTACCATGATAAATGCTATGGCGCTCCAAAGCAGTTTGGAAACCCACGGAATGGTCACTCGCCTTATGTCTGGAATCAGAATGGAGCAAGTTTCAGAACCATTCATTCGACGAAGAGCAGTAAGACATTTAGAAAAAGGAAGAGTGGTTCTTTTTGGAGCAGGTATCGGAAGCCCTTATTTTACAACGGATAGCGCAGCCAGCTTACGTGCCAAAGAAATAGAAGCAGACGTAGTCCTAAAAGGAACTCGTGTAGATGGTATCTATACAGCAGACCCCGAAAAAGACTCTACCGCTACCAAATACTCAGAAATAACCTTCCAAGAAGTCCTCAATAAACATTTGCAGGTAATGGATATGACAGCTTTTACCCTCTGCCAAGAAGATAATCTATCCATCATTGTCTTTGACATCAATGAAGAAGATAACTTAAAAAATATAATCCTCGGAAAACAAATAGGCACCCTCATCCACTAAAAGAAATCAAATACACCACCAAAAAAACAATGGATATAAACAAAACTCATTTTAGGAGATAACTTATAAATTTTACGAACTATAGAAACAGAAACAGTGGAATTAATTTATCTTGCCCACCGTTTTTTAGCAATAGAAATGAAGCCAATGAAATTTTACAAAAAGACATTGACAATTTAAAACTAAAAAATGAGTGGAATGCTATATCTATTGGGTAATACTAAAATTGACACCCCAAAAACTGAAAGCATAAAGTATGCAGGCTCAAAACTCAAGATACTACCCTACATATTTGACATGATTTCAGAAATTGAGGTAGACAATGTTCTAGACGGCTTTAGTGGCTCTACAAGGGTTTCGCAAGCATTAGCTCAAGCTGGATTCAAGACAACATCAAGCGACATTTCTGTATGGTCAGAAACACTTGCACGCACCTATTTACTGAACACTAAAAAACCATCTGAATATAAACAATTAATTGACCATTTAAACTCAATAAAAGGCTACGAAGGTTGGTTTTCAGAGTATTACGGTGGCATGCTTGAAAATAAAGAAAAACGACCTTTCCAATTAAAGAATACAAAAAAACTCGATGCTATTCGCAATGAGATAGATAATCTTAATTTAGATGAAGTAACAAAATCTGTTGCCTTGACAAGCCTCATTCTTGCATTAGATTCTGTTGATAGCACTTTAGGGCATTACGCAGCCTATCTAGCAGACTGGTCACCAAGGTCACACAACGATATGAAATTAAAAGTTCCAATGCTATTTCAGAACAAAAGGGAAAATACTGTTTTGAAAGGTGATATTTTTGATACGGTAAAAGGCAGAACATATGATTTAGCCTATTTTGATCCGCCATATGGATCTAACAATGAGAAAATGCCTCCAAGCCGTGTCCGATACAATTCCTATTATCACATTTGGACATCTGTCATTTTAAACGATAAACCCAAATTATTTGGCAAAGTAAACCGCAGAGAAGACTCAAGAGATGAAGTTGCGCCTTCCATATTTGAAGAATTTAGAAAGGATGAAAATGGACATTTTATTGCTATGCAAGCAATCAGAAAATTGATAAATGAAACAAACTCACGTTATATACTACTATCATATAGTTCTAGCGGCAGGACTACTAAAGAGGAACTATTTGACATAATAAATTCGGCAGGTAAAATGATAAGAGCATTAGAGATTGATTACAAAAAAAATGTAATGGGACAAATGCGTTGGACAAACGAATGGATTAATAGTGACAGAAAATACTTGGAGTATCTGTTCTTAATGGGGAAAAATTAACTGCCTAAACGGATACTTATAAAACTACACATAGAATAAATACTGAAAATGATATATATAATTTGAGACCTTTGCTAATTAAAAACATACCTTTGGAAATTGTAAAATAAAAGTAATAAATGACTACAAAAACAAAACAGTTTCAATTTGAAATACAAGCCTATCAAGAGGACTGTGTAAATAACATTATTAGTCTTTTTGAAAGACTTCGCCAAAAAGCAGATTTTGGTGAGGTGCTGACAGCACACCACAAAAAGAACAAATACAATTTTCCGGTTCAAGAGAACAAAAACATTGACATAATGATGGAAACGGGAACAGGTAAAACCTTCACGTTTATCAAATCTATTTTTGAACTCAGCAAAAACTTTGGCTATAAAAAATTTATCGTTCTTATTCCTACAGTCCCAATTCGTGAAGGAACAAAAACAAACTTAGAGGACACCAAAGATTACTTCAAAAGTTTCTATGCCAACGAAAGAGAAAAAGAAATTGAGACTTTTATTTATGAAGGTGGCAACCTTTCTGCTGTAAAACAATTTATTGGCACTTCGCATTTATCGGTTTTGGTAATAACTCCAAGCTCATTCAACAGCAAGGACAACATTCTGAATCGTCCCTTAGAGCGAGATATGTACGATAATCAGGAACAGCCAAAATCATATTTAGATTGTTTGAAACGTCTGAATCCAATTGTCATAATGGAC
>JASGCU010000080.1:4892-11307 GCA_030053935.1 Chitinophagaceae bacterium | reverse complement strand
TTTATTCCTGATGCGAAGGGTCATAAATATGCTTCGGGGCTGTTGCAACAGGTGAAGAATCTGAATAGTGGATATTACCTTCATGGGGAAACGAAAGGTACGAATACCCAATTTTGCATAGGTATAGCTGGTTATCCCGAGAAGCATTTTGAAGCTCCTAATAGAGAAATGGATATCAAATATCTCAAAGAAAAAGTGGATTTGGGAGCGGAATATATAGTGACGCAGATGTTTTTTGATAATGCGGTGTATCTCGATTATGTAAAAAAATGTAGGGAAGCGGGGATTTCCATTCCTATTATACCAGGTCTGAAGCCGATTACTTCTTTGAAACAAATCACCGTTTTGCCAAGGTCTTTCCATATCTCTATTCCTGATATATTGGTGCGGGAGTTATTAAAATGTAAAACAGACAGCAGTGTGAAACAGTTAGGCACTGAATGGTGTATTCAGCAGTCCAAAGACCTTTTGAAAATAGGAGTTCCGTGTCTTCATTACTATACTATGAGTAAGCCCGAATCTGTGATTGAAATAGCATCTGCTCTTTTTTAATTTTGTATGAATATAGCATTATTTTTTGGATCTTTTAATCCACCTCATATAGGACATATGATAGTAGCAAATCATGCCTTAGATAGTAATTTTATTAACGAAGTATGGTTTGTAATCAGTCCTCAAAGTCCATTTAAAGTAGATAAACAGCTTATAGATGCGAATATGAGATTAGAGATGGTACAGCTTGCTATAGCAAATAACGATAATTTTAAAGCATACGATATAGAATTTTCACTTAGAAAGCCGAATTATACTATAGATACTATGCGTTTTCTTCACAAAACATTTCCAATGCATACATTTTCTATTCTTATGGGGGCAGATAATCTTTTTTCTTTTTATAAATGGAAAAATTACGAAGAAATTCTCAACAATTACAATCTTATAATATATCCCAGAAAAGGAGTGGAGCAAAGTTTTTTACAGGAGCATCCGAATGTGCAGATGCTCAATACTCCTCTTATAGATACTTCTTCCTCATACATAAGAGAGAGGATAGAAAAAAAAATGTCTATTAGATACATGGTTTCAAACAATATAATTGCGTATATAGAGGAAAGGAAATTGTATCAATTATAATAAATAATAAAGCGACTGCAAAAAATAATACCTTGCAAAAAATATATAATACTTCTATAATACATTCATAAAAATACAATCACAATGGAAAAAAAATTTGACAGATATATGGTTACTGCGGCATTAATATATGCAAACGGACCAGTTCATATAGGACATTTAGCGGGTGCGTATATACCTGCAGATATATACGTTCGTTATTTACGTTCTCAGGAAAAAGAAGTTGTTTTTGTAAGTGGAACAGACGAGCATGGTGTTCCTATTACCATAAAAGCAAGGAATGAAAATAAAACTCCTCAGGAAGTAGTAGATATATATTATGAAATGATCAAAAAATCATTTTATGAATTTGGAATTTCTTTTGATATATATGCAAGAACGAGTAATCCTATTCACCATAGGATTTCGGAAGATTTTTTTATGAATCTTTATAAAAAAGATGCTTTTGAAGAAAAAGTAACAGAGCAATACTATGATACTGTTGCAAAGCAATTTTTGGCAGATAGATATATAGTGGGCACCTGCCCCCATTGTAAAAATGAGAACGCATACGGAGATCAATGTGAAAAATGTGGTTCTACCTTGAGTCCATCGGATTTATTGAATCCTCGTTCTACTCTTTCGGGTGAAAAACCTATTTTGCAGAAAACAAAAAATTGGTATCTCCCCTTAGAAAAATATCAAAAAAGCATAGAAGCATATTTAGAATCTCATAAAGAATGGAAAATAAATGTTTTTGGTCAGTGTAAAAGTTGGCTTACGCAAGGACTTCAATCTCGTTCTATGACTCGTGACCTAGAATGGGGAGTGAAAGTTCCTCTTCCTGATGCGGAAGGAAAAGTGCTTTACGTATGGTTTGATGCCCCCATAGGGTATATATCTGCTACAAAAGAACTTATTCCTAACGATTGGGAAAAATATTGGAAAGATACTAAAACCAAACTCGTACATTTTATAGGAAAAGACAATATCGTGTTCCATACTATTATTTTTCCTGCTATGCTTATGGAACATGGACAGTATATACTCCCTGATAATGTTCCTGCAAATGAATTTATGAATTTAGAAGGGCAAAAAATTAGCACCAGTAGAAATTGGGCGGTATGGCTTCATGAGTATCTCATAGATTTTAAAGGCAAAGAAGACGTGCTTCGCTATATGCTTACTGCAAATGCTCCCGAAACAAAAGATAGTGACTTTTCTTGGAAGGATTTTCAGACAAAAAATAATAGTGAGCTGGTGGGTATTTTTGGAAATTTTGTCAACAGAACGCTTGTATTAGTTCATAAATATTTTGAAGGGGTTGTTCCCCATACAGAAAAATTACAAGAAAAAGATACAGAAGTGCTCCTCTCCCTTCAAAAACTTATTTCACAAATAGAAGAATCCATAGAAAATTTTAAATTCAGAGATGCTCTTTCTTTTTTTATGGATATTGCTCGTTTAGGAAATAAATATTTAGCAGAAACAGAACCATGGAAACTTATAAATACAGACGAAGAAAGAGTAAAAACAGTTCTTCACGTAGCTGTTCAAATAACAGCGGTTTTACAGATAACATCGGAACCATTTATCCCAAAAGCATCTTTCAGAATATCAGAAATGCTTGCCATCTCCCCAAAAAAATGGATTCATCTAAAAAATATTCCTGATCTCATAAAAGCAGGACATATTATAAATCCATCTTCTATATTATTTGAAAAAATAGAAGATGAAACTATAGAAAAACAACTGCAAAAATTAGAACTTTCTAAAAAAAATAACATATATCCAACACAAAATACCTTTGTTACTCCAATAAAACCCAGTATAAAGTATGAAGAGTTTGAAAAAATGGATATACGAATTGCTACCGTTTTAGAATGCGAGAAGGTACCCAAGTCGGAAAAATTATTACGATTCTTATTAGATACAGGGTTAGATAAAAGAACAGTCGTAAGTGGAATAGCAGCATATTATAATCCATCCGAGCTTATAGGAAAGCAAGTAATACTATTGGCAAACCTATCCCCCAGAAAAATAATGGGGATAGAATCCCGTGGAATGATTTTATCTGCTGAAGACCAAAACAAAATTCTCACCCTTATACAACCAAAAATAGAAACAACCGCAGGGGCAACTATAGGATAATGTAGAGATATTCGTAGCTATTCGGATGTTTATTTTGTAATAGTGCGATTGAATCCACTCCCCAAAGTCCTTTTTGATATACTTGTAATTTTGTGAAATTTGATTATCAATCTTGTAGACACTACATAAAATGATAATGTTTTTTGCAATAGAATTACTTTTTTTAAATAAAAAAATTAAAATTAAAAAAAAATATTAATTTATGAAAATTCAAAAATAAATTTTTTATATTTATGTTACATCTATTTTTGCGAACTAAAGTTCGGTTAAGTAGATGTTCGACGGAATTGAAAAAGAAAAAACAATCATCAAAAAATAAATGACAGTGTCAAAAAAGAATATAACTTTGCAAAAAAATCACTAATTTTATGACAAAATTACCAATAAAAATATCACCTTGCCCAATAATTGAAGCAATTGTTGAATTAAAATTTAAGTCGGCTATGCCCAAAGGGGCTATATTTGGTATTCTTTATAATGCTGTCAAAGACAAGTTCAATAAAGTTGATAAATTGCCAGCATCGATGTTACCAAATGAAATCATTGAAAATGACCCAGATTTAAAGTACAAAGCTTTATATAGATTAACCAATAGTAACAGTAAATTCATAGCACAAGTTGGAATGGATATTGTCTCATTTCAAGTACCTAACAATTACATTGGGTGGAAAGATTTTTTAGAAAATGCAACTTCATTTTTTAAAACAGTAAATGAAATAGGGTTGATAGAACAACCAATTAGTTTAACGTTGAGATATTTGAATTTTTTTGAACTTGATATTTTTAAACACATTAATATTCAAGTTCAAATGATTAAAGAACCTTATCATAGTAACAATTTAATTATCAGAACAGAAGTACCTCAAGGAGAATTTGTAAAAGTTTTGCAAGTAGCAAATAATGTAACTATTTCAAATGCCTTAGATAAAAAACAAGGTTCGTTATTAGATATTGCTTGTGTATTAAGTAATTCAGATAAATTATTGCTATCTAATATTGAAAAATTGTTAAATGATGCTCACAAAATTGAGAAAGAACTATTTTTTAACCTTCTAAAAGATGAATTTTTAAAAACCCTTAACCCTGAATATCAATCATGAGCAATGTACATTACAATAGTGCCCTAATGCCTTATTCTGCTCCCTTATTGCCATTTTTTTTCATAGCTGTTTCGATAGCAACTGAAAGGATAGAGATAAATAGAAATATACCTACTCAAAAATTTGAAGATATAGCAACATATCATCCACAAGAGATTGATAAAGTTTTTCATTCTTTGCCTAATCGTTCTATAGAAATAGAAGAAACATCACAAATAGGGATTTTACATGAATTTCTTACAAAAATGGTTACTGATAGTAAAGATTTAGAAGGAGAAATAGTAAATATGGTCAATCGAAAATTTGAAAAACTTTTGCTAAAATTATGAACAAACCTGAGAATATATTTGACAATATTAAACTGTATTTGCCAAAATATCTCTCAGAAGACGATACTAAGCGTTTATTTAATGAATTACAGAGTTTTCCTAATAATATAGATAAACGCCTTTATAGTAGTTTTCTGAAGAATGAAAATGTAATTTTTCAAGGCGATGGATTGAAGAATTTAACAGTTACTAACCTCCCCAGCAGAATTTTTTTTGAAGCACCAGTTATGGTACTGTCAAATACCTGTGATATAGATATGTCTAATAAAAGACTTTTCCCATCTAATATATGCTACGCTCCTGTTTTCAGCTTAAATAATTATAGAAAATCTTTACTTGAAGAAAAAATCAAAGATGAAAAATCCATAGATAATCATGTAGCAGAAATAAAAAAGCAAAAAATAACACAAATTTTTTACTTGCCAAAAGGAGATAAGTTACCAGAGGATTGTATTGTATTTCTTGACAGGATAAATCACTGCGATAACAGATCTCTATCAAGAGAAAATTTAAACCCAAGCAGGATATTTATTTTAAGCAATTATGGTTTTTATGTCTTTTTAGTAAAGCTGTCAATTCATTTTACTCGAATACAAGAAAAAGTAGAAAGAAAATAAGAAAAATAAAAGCTGAGAACCCATGGATATTCACCTATAAAAACCAACACACGAAGGTTAGACAAACGTTGGGTATGCAGGGGTGCAACCGCTAGCAGTTATCAAAAAAACAACGAATTGATGAAAACTCTCACATTGAGTCCACTCCGAAAACTCACTTTTGGTAAGTTTATAACTTTGTAACTATTGATTATCAATAGAGTTAACTCCAATATTTTTGTAAAAAGGACTTTTCGGAGTGGACTCAAGATTTAAAATAAAAAAATTAAATAAATTCATTAGATGGTATTTGTAGATATAACAAATGATGTCGCTTTTAGAAAAATTTTTGGTTGTGAGCAAAGTCCGGAAATCCTTCTTTCTTTTCTTAATGCAGTATTAGGAATTCCTGAGGGAAGAAAAATTATTCATATTGATTTTAAAAATCCGTATCAACTTCCACAACTCCATAAAAAAAAACAATCTATTTTAGATGTGAAAGTAGTAGATGAAAATAAAAAAAACTACATAGTAGAAATGCAAGTGGAAGAACCCGATGGATTTGAAAATCGTGTCCAATACTACACAAATAAGGACTTTGTGAGTCAAATTAAAGCAGGAGAGCAATATGTACTTCTCAATCCCGTAATTTTCATAGGTGTTATTAAATTTAATTTTTTTAGTAATCCGCATTATCTTACCCGACATATTTTATTAGATACAAAAACACACGACCACGAGCTGAAAGGAACAGAATATAATTTTGTGGAATTATTAAAATTTGATAAAGAAGAAGAGGAATGTCTTACTGTTACAGAGCAGTGGGCTTTTTTCTTAAAAAATTCAAATACACTAAGAGATATTCCTAAAAATGTTACTGACAACGGATTGTTATTAGCATATCAAATGGCATACAAATTTAAATGGACAGAAAAAGAATTGGATGAGTATGACTATGCAAGTATGCGAGAACAGGATGAAAGAGGAAAAATAAGTAGAGTGGCGAATAAGCTTGCGGTAGCAGAACAACTTGCAAAGGAAGAAAAGCAACGAGCAGAACAAGCAGAAACGCGTGCAGAACAAGAAAAACAACGTGCAGAACAAGAAAAACAACGTGCAGAACAAG
>JASGCU010000080.1:0-4792 GCA_030053935.1 Chitinophagaceae bacterium | reverse complement strand
CGTGCAGAACAAGAAAAACAACGTGCAGAACAAGAAAAACAACGTGCAGAACAAGAAAAACAACGTGCAGAACAAGAAAAACAACGTGCAGAACAAGAAAAACAACGTGCAGAACAAGCAGAAACACGTGCAGAACAAGAAAAAATGGAAATAACAAAAAATTTAATACTAAATGGTATGGATAATGTATTTATTGCACAAATAACAGGATTTCCTTTAGAGACCATACAAAAAATAAGGGAAACAGAAACAAACCTACTTTAAAACATATCATCACGACTCATTTTTTATCTTTCAATGATTCAATAACCACAAATAATTGTTTTATCCTTTAACAGAGAAAAAAACATCTCTTCTTTATATTAGTAATAATTATGATACATCAAGATTCTAAAAAGATAGTAATAGCAATAGACGGGTATTCGGGCTGCGGAAAAAGTACCACAGCAAAACAAGTTGCATCAGCATTAAAATACATATACATAGATTCGGGAGCAATGTATAGAGCTGTTACACTTTTTTTTTTAGAAAATAAAGTAGATATCCATGATATACATCAAATAAATACGCTTCTCGAAGGAATAGAAATACTGTTCAAATGGAACCCAATGCATAAAAAAAATGTTATTTTTTTAAACGGTCAAAATGTAGAAGAACGTATTAGAGAAATGGACGTATCAAATCATGTTAGTGAAGTCAGCACTATTAAAAAAGTAAGAGAAAAATTGGTATCTCTTCAACAAAAAATGGGAATATTCAAAGGAATCGTTATGGACGGTAGAGATATAGGCACCGTGGTATTCCCCTCCGCAGAATTAAAAATTTTTATGACAGCCAATATACAAGTACGAGCAGAAAGAAGACAGAAAGAATACTTGGAAAAAGGACAAAGTATAAGCATACAAAATATTATTGAAAATTTAGAAAAAAGAGATACTTTGGACAAAACCCGAAAAGAAAGTCCCCTTAAAAAACCCATGGACGCATATATTTTAGACACTTCAAAACTTTTATTTGAAGAACAAATAGAATTTATTGTAAACCTCGCAAACAAAAAAATGAATCAATACAAATAATAACTTTGGGTGTACTTGCATTTCTTGATAGCTACTTTTTTATTTTTTAGATAATCCTTTACAACTCATGTTAACCTCATCCGAAACTCTCTATTTGAAAGCCATATATTCTTTGCTAGAAAAAGGAAAAATACAAATACTTACAAATGATATATCAGAAATAACAAAAACAAAACCTGCTTCTGTTACCGATATGCTCAAAAAATTGAACGAAAAAGAACTCATCATCTATGAAAAATACCACGGATGCTCTCTTACAGAACAGGGAAAAAAAACTGCCATACAACTCGTCCGTAATCAAAAACTATGGGAAATATTCCTGATGGAAAAGCTCTCTTTTACAGAACCCGAAATTCTCAATGTAATAACTTCCTTTGATTCTATACAATCAGAACATGTCTTACACAAAATGGTAACTTTTTTACAAAACCCTAAATCAGATATATATGGAAATCCTTTGCTGAACGAGAACGGAACCCCCTACACCATTGAAATAATCTCATTGGAAAACCTCCCTACACATACCACAGCCAAAGTAACCGAACTAAAAAAAGATAATCCTTCTTTTTTAAAATACATGGAAAAAATAAATATAAAAATAGGATGTAAAATAAAAATAATAGAAAAAATAGAGTACGATAACTCTTTTGAAATACTGATTCACAATTCTCAAAAAATTATTATATCTCTACCAATAGCACAAAATATAAAAGTGTGCGAAATATAATCCCATAAAATAGATCGCATGAATCACGCAAATATACTTACTCTCCTTATTCTTAGGATATATATTCTATTCATAATTATCCCCGATGCTTTTTCTCAACCCCAAAATCCGATCCAAAATAAGAAAACAGATTCTCTTTTTCTATCCAATACTGACTCTACCAAAATAGATTCTCTTTTTCACAAAAAAAAAGATTCCCTCTCTCAAAAAAAAATCGGAGATATTAAAACAGTCATTAACTATAAAAGCAACGATTCTCTTTTTTTAGATGTAAAAAACAAACAAGTTTTTCTCTATGGACAAGGAAAAATTGACTATGACGATATTACATTAGAAGCAGATAGAGTAGAAATACATTGGAAAAAAGATATCCTCAAAGCAAATTATACAGTAGATACCACAGGAAAAAAAATAGGAATACCTAAGTTTACACAAGATAAACAAGACTACCAAGCCAGCAGTATGTCCTATAATTTTAAGAAAAAACAAGCTTTTATAAATGGAGTAGTGAGCAAACAAGGCGAAGCCCTTATGCACGGTGAAAAAGTCAAAATGAATGTAGGGGAAGAACTCTATATAAAAAACGGAAAATATACTACCTGTAATTTAGAAGACCCTCATTTTCATATACAAACCAGTAAACTAAAAGTGATACCCGGAAATAAAATTATTTCAGGTCCTTTCCTTTTGAAATTCAGAAGCGTCCCAACTATTTTAGCACTTCCTTTTGGAATGTTCCCACAACCCAAAAGACAAGTATCGGGAGTTATTTTCCCCACTTATGGAGAAGAACTCCTGCGCGGTTTTTTTCTCAAAAATGGAGGATACTATTGGGCTATAAACGATTATGTGAACCTTACTATGATTGCCGATGTGTTTACAAATGGAAGTATTGCAGGCAGATTCCAATCAGAATATAATAAAAAATACGCATATATGGGTGGAATAAGTTTTGATGTGAGCAGAAATAAATCCTCCCAAGATGCCGATGCCAGCACCTCTACAGCTCTATGGGTGAAATGGAATCATAACCCCCTTAATACAGGAACAGGAAGGTTAAATATATCCGTAAACGGAGGAACCAGCACCTATAACCAAGTAAACTACAATTCTCGTAATATTACTCAAAACACAAATCCACTCTTCAGCTCCAGTATATCCTATAGCAAAACATTTACTAATACCCCATTCAGCATGAGTGCAAAATTGAATCAAACTCAAAACGTCCAAACAAACATTATGACATTCACTCTCCCCGATATCAGTGTAAATATGACCAACCTCTACCCCATAGCAAAATACGTAACATGGAATAACTCTTTTGGAAACTTTCTCAAGCAAATATCGCTCGGCTATTCTTTTGCCGCCTCTAATCAAATTACAAACCAAGCCACAAACAAAGAAGGAACCACCTACGCCCGCAATTTTAAAGATATTAAGGACTTCCTGAACGGAAATAATGGAGGTGTCCACAACATAAATATAGCTTCTTCTTATAGAATCAATAAATTTTTTACCCTCAACCCCTCTTTTACTTATAGAGACCTTTGGTATCTCAAAGAACTCAAGTATCAATACGACTCTGCTACTCAAAAAATAAAGCCAGATACCATCAATACTTTTTCCCGAGCAGGATATTACACCTCAGGCATCTCTCTCTCCTTTGCTACCAATATTTATGGAACTTTCTTTTTCAAAAATAAAAATATAAAAGCAATAAGAAATCTTATACAACCAAATATAACCCTTTCTTTCGGTTATAATCCAAACTTTACAGACCCATCTTATGGAATATTTTCAGAACTCCCATCTGATAACAAAGGAAAAACACAACTACTCTCTAAATACCAAGGATTTCTCAACAACAGCATACCAAATTCCAGCAAAAATGCCAGTATATCCTTCTCTCTCACCAAAACATTAGAAATAAAAGTCCGAGATAAAAGCGACACCACTGGAAAAAAAACAAAAAAAATAAAACCTTTTGACAGAATATCCATAGGGACTTCTTATAATCTCTTAGCAAAATCAAGAAACTTATCAAATATATCTCTCAACACCTCTACCAACCTATTGGAAATATTCAATATAAGTTTTAATGGAACTATAAACCCATACGTATGGGTATTAGACAGCATCAAAAAATCAGGAGAATACATACAACACGAAAAAAATGTTCTCGCATGGAATGATGGAAAAGGAATCGGAACTCTTTCAAATTTTGGAATAGCCCTTTCTTTCTCTCTCAAACCCGAAACATTCAAATTCAAAAAAACAAACCAACCCGACACCCCTCCCGTTCCTAAAAATAAATACGAAGAAGCAGATTTGGATTATATAAACAAACATAAAAACCAATACTTAGATTTTAATATACCATGGAACCTGAACATTACATATAATATAGGATACACCAGAACGGGCTTAGCAGATCCTACTATTACGCAATCTATGAGCTTGAATGGGGATGTCAGCATCACTAAAAACACAAAAATTACCTTTACTTCGGGATATGACTTTGAAGCAAAAAAAATTACAGAAGATAACACCCGTTTTAGCTTTGTAAGAAATATACATTGCTGGGAAATTTCCGTGAGCTGGACCCCTTTTGGAAGATACACCAGCTACGAAGTTGTAATACGTCCTAAATCCTCTCTTCTACAAGATCTCAGATTAAATAGACAAAAAAGTTTCTTTGATAATTTTTAAAAAACCTTACATAAAGTATTCTCAAATATACCCAAATCAATTTGATTTTAGAAAAGTAAATTTTTCTAAATTCAACCATTCAGTTATTTTGGAACAAATGAAAATTTAATGTCAACAAACTTTTTAGTTGACATTCATAGTTTTTAATATTTTTGAAAAAGTATAAAAGAGCTTCTCTAAACTCTTCTTTTTTTCTATAGACTCTGTTGTTTATTACTATTTTTGGCATAAACTTCCATAATCTTTCTATAAGATTGAGATTCGGAGAGTAGGGAGGTAA
>JASGCU010000079.1 GCA_030053935.1 Chitinophagaceae bacterium | reverse complement strand
CCAATCGGTGGTTGAGCGGAGCCGAAACCACACTCGGCAATACCGCCCTTTTAAAGCTACCGAAAATAGCTTTTTTATGCAGCCGAAAAGTGCCTGCATCGGTTGTGTTGAAATGCTATGACTGGGCTGTAGAGCAAAGAGAAAATGGAGTTTGTGTTATCAGTGGTTTTCACAGTCAAATAGAAAAAGATGTGCTGCATTATTTACTCAAAGGGAAACAGCCAATAATTTTAGCATTGGCAAGAGGACTAAAAGAAAAAGTAGAACCTGCATTTGAAAAACATTTAGAGCAAGGCAGGCTACTTATTATTTCACCCTTTGAAAAAACCATCAAACGAGTAACGGAACTCACAGCAGAAACAAGGAACAAACTCATGATAGACCTTGCAGACAATATCACCGTTGGTTATGCAAGTGCAGGTGGACAATTAGAAAAACTTTTGAAAGGTACTCATAAGCCGATAACAAGAATACAATGAGCCAACGCAATTTGCAAGCACCATAAAAAACAACACAAACCCACCCACAACCAAAGTTTTTAAATAGTACTTGCAAATAAAATCCAAAAGAAAAATGGAACTACTCACTTTACACAAAAATTATATTCAAAAAGTGTATTAAAGTATGGAATTTTATTATGTTTTTGCGTAAGGTGAGTTATAATAGTATATTTGTGGAAACACGTATTATTACTATTAGAGGGGTTCTAAAAATTGATTTCTTTATTGGTTTTTAAGGGATATAGTTTTTAGAATTTGAATTTTTAGAACCCATCTTTATTTTTCACAGCCACAAAGGATTGCCCATACATTTTTTTCATTTATTATAATGTAAATCAAAAACTTTATAATGCATAACTTATACAACAGATGTTAAACGAATATAAAATAGCGGCCCCTGTAGGCACCGCACTGGATAGATTTATTGCTAAAAATCAAACACAATTTCAATATGCTACGGGAGAATTATCACAGTTATTGAGAGATATTGCTTTGGCAGGTAAAATCATAAATCGTGAGATAAATAGAGCGGGTCTTGCGGGAATAGAAGGGAGTTTTGGAGACGAACCGAATGTTCAAGGAGAAATACAGCAAAAATTAGATGTGATTGCAGAGATACGATTCATCAGAGCATTGACACGTGGCGGGCAAACCTGTGCTATTATATCGGAAGAGGAAGAAGATATTATATACACAGGAAATAATGATGCCAAATACATTGTGGCTATTGATCCTTTGGATGGTTCTTCCAATATTGATGTAAATGTATCCGTAGGCACAATTTTTTCTATCTACAAAAGAAAAACGATGATTGGAAGTATTCCCGATAGAACAGATGTTCTTCAACCGGGAACAGAGCAAGTAGTTGCAGGGTATATACTCTATGGTTCTTCTACGGTATTAGTATTTGCCACTCAGTATGGGGTGAATGGGTTTACTTACGAACCTTCTTTAGGGGAATATTTTTTATCTCACCCCAATATACAAATAAAGCCCGAAGGCAATATATACTCCATTAATGAGGGAAATGCTTTTGAATTTTCAAAATCTACTTTGGACTATTTAGAATCTTGTAAAAAGAAAAAGATGACAGCACGATATATAGGTTCTTTGGTTGCGGATTTTCATCGTAATCTCATCAAAGGAGGCATATATATATACCCTGAAACCATCAAAAATCCCAACGGAAAGCTACGTCTTATGTATGAATGTAATCCTATAGCATATATTGCTCAAAAAGCAGGCGGTATAGCCACTGACGGAAAAAATTCTATATTAGAAATTATTCCTCATTCCATTCACCAACGCTCCCCTTTCTATGTAGGGTCTTCTCACTTGGTTTCAGATGCAATGAAATCCTTATCTTAACCCTAAAATAGCGGACTATATTAATTGGAAATACCAAAAGCAATCTCATTTTTAAACGATGTAGATAATACGCACATCGAAATATCTCATAAACTCATAACCCTTGATTCTTTGCGGGTTTTGTGTCTTTTGTAGAATATTTTATATCCAATGTTTCTATATGGTTATCAAAAAAGATATAGTTTCGAATTTACAAAAATGCGACACATGGGTTTTCCCCTACGGTTTTTGTAGTTAAAAATAATTTATAATTTATAATTCGTGACGCAACCTTTGTGTTTTTTTTTGTATCTTACTATTATTGCTTGAATAAATTTTTTTATAATTATTACCATAAAAATGTATAAATACTTGATAATTTTGTTTTTAGTAGGGAATGTATTGTATGGACAGGGAATAAATGGACTGAATGCCATAAATAAAGGCAGAGGAACTGCAAAAATAAAAGGTGCGGTATTAGATGGAATAAATAACACACCCGTAGAATTTGCCAATGTGGCTCTTTGGGATATAGCAATAAATAAAGCAGTAGACGGAGCAGTATGTAATGAAAAAGGAGAGTTTGTTATTACAAAAGTAGGGGAGGGGAAATACAAATTAGTTATCTCTTTTATCGGTTATGAAAGCATAGAAGTGCAAAATGTGAATGTAAATGCAAAAAATGACGATGTTTTTGTAAAACTTATCAAACTCAATCCGAATACAGAGGTATTAAAAGAGGTCTCCGTAGAAGCAAAAAAGGACTTGATAGAAGAAAAAATAGATAGAACGGTTTATAATGCAGAAAGTGATCTTACTACCAGAGGTGGAGATGCTTCAGATGTATTAAGAAGGACACCTATGCTCTCCGTAGATAACGATGGAAATGTGAGCATGCGAGGTAATCAGAATGTAACTATCCTTATAAATGGCAAACCCTCTTCTCTCTTGGCAACCAATGTGGGAGATGCCCTCAAACAAATTCCTGCTGACCTTATTAAATCCGTAGAAGTTATTACTTCTCCTTCTGCTCGCTATGATGCCGAAGGAAGTGCGGGTGTTATTAATATTGTGTTAAAAAAAAATACATTAGAAGGACTCAATCTGTCTGTAAACAGCGCAGCGGGCTATCGTGGTAGCCATTTAGGACTGAATGGAAGTTTAAAAAAAGGAAAATTTGGAATGACCTTAGGAGGATTCGGAAGGTATAACTATAATATCACCGGATCTTTTATCAATGATCAGACCATTAAAAACAATCCGACTTCTCTTTTCAATACTACGCAAACCGCAAATACTTACCAATCAGGAATTTTTGGACATTACACACTTGGAATGGACTATAATTTTACGGAAAAAAGCTTTCTCAACGGATCTATAAGATATGGCAATAGAAGTCAATACCAAGAACAAAATAATTTTCAAACTACTATTCATAATCTTATCAATGACTCTTCCCAAATAGGACATAGAGATGTAAATAGCATTAATAACTCTCAAAATGTAGATATAAATCTCACTTATACATATCAATTTTCTAAACCCCAGCAAGAATTAAGTATTCTGGGGCTTTATAGCCGTAATGATAGAACAAATAATTTTGAGAATACCAATAAAAACCCCATGAATACAGAAGAAATTATTTCAAAAGTAAAAAATGAAAACCCCAGTATCAATGAAGAAGCTACAGGAGAGATAAATTATCAACATCCTATTAACAAAGACCATCTTTTAGAAGGTGGAGGAAAAAATATTTTGAGAGTTGCTCGCAGTAATTTTAATTATTACACCGCAACAGGAAATAGTGATTACGTTCAAACCAAATCTACCCAGCAAAATAATAGCTTATCATACTATCAAAATATAACAGCCGGATATCTTTCTTATACTGTGAGCTTGCCCAAGTCATTCGGATTGAAAGTAGGAGGCAGGTATGAATTTACTTATATTGCCGCGAACACAGCAGATGGAGGTAATATACCCATTGCAGCGTATCCCGTCTTTGTTCCGTCTGTCAACATCTCTAAAAAAATAGGAAAATCGGGTGGAACTCTCAAGCTTTCTTATAACAGAAGAATCCAAAGACCTTCCATACAATACCTGAACCCCAATATTCAAGCACCTAATCCTCTCAATATAAGCTACGGAGACCCCACTCTCTTGCCCGAATATACCAATAACTATGAAATAGGATATAGTAATTTTATAAAGGGATCTTCTATATCCGCCTCTCTTTTTTATAGAGAAACCATGGGAAGCATTCAAGCCGTGAGAAAGACATCGGGAGACACTATAGTAACTACTTATAAAAATATAGGAACAGAACAGGCTTTAGGAACTAACATTTCTTTGAACGTTAATATAGGAAAATTCACTCTGAATGCAGGTGGAGATGTATTCTATAATACTCTTTCTAATAATGATATAAACCCCCTCTTCACTGCTTCTAATAGTGGTGTAGTATTTTCGGGACGGCTATTTGGAGGGTATAATTTTGCCAATGGTATATCTATAAATGCCTTTAGTCACTTCCGTTCTAAGTCCGTAGAACTACAAGGAACAAGAGGTGGATTTGGATTTTATATAGTAAGCATAGTGAAAAACTTTAAAAATAAAAAAGGTGGAATAGGATTATCTTTTGAAAATTTTTTAGGAAATGGTCTCACCATTCGTAATCAAACAACATCTCCCGTTTTAGACCAAAACAATACCCAGTATGTAAATAACATTGGGATAGGGATCAACTTTAATTATAGAATAGGAAAGGTAAGCACCGAAGCCCCTAAAAGAATCAGAACTATTAACAACGATGACCTCAAAGATGGGGGAGGTAACCAAGATGGCGCTTCAGGTGGAGGAAGTCCTTCTCCCACAACTCCACAAAGAACAGGAGAAAATATAAGACCCTCTCTTCCTCCGAATAAAGATATGAAAAAAGACAGCATACCCAATAAAGCATACCCTCGTGCGCCTTTCCCTGAGCTCAAATCTACTCCCACAGATACTCTTAAAAGAAAATAAGCACCCCTCTCTCATATATGAGTTTTTTCATAACAGAACCCATTCAAAAATACGTAGAAACATTTGGAGAAGAAGAGCATCCTCTCCTTCAAAAAATAAGAAGATATACCCATTCCAAAACATTGCATTCTCAAATGCTTTCGGGATATTATCAGGGAAGAATACTCTCTCTCTTTTCTCGTATGATACAGCCAAAATATATTTTAGAAATAGGAACTTTCACAGGATATTCCGCTCTCTGCCTCGCAGAAGGACTACAAAAAGATGGAAAACTCATTACTATTGATATAAATGAGGAATTAGAAAGCACAGTAAAAAGTTTCTTTGCAGAATCGGGATATAAAGAGAATATTGAACTTGTCATCGGGAATGCGGTGAATATTATTCCCCACTTAGCAGAGAAGTTTGACATTATTTACATAGATGCGGATAAACAAAACTATGAAACATACTTTCATCTCTCCGTTGAAAAACTACAAGAGGGTGGTTATATCCTGGTAGATAATGTTTTATGGAAAGGAAAAATAACAGAAGTAGGGGAGAAGGACGACAAGCACACTGTGTTTATGCGTTCCTTTAATGAAATGATACGAAACGATACCCGTTTTAGTCCTCTTATCTTTCCCATACGTGATGGGCTTATGGTGCTTACAAAGAATAAGAGTCAAAAACTCAATACAATTTGTTCTATGTATTGAGTAAGAGGGGTTCTAAAAATTGATTTCTTTATTGATTTTTAACGGATACAGTTTTTAGAATTTGAATTTTTAGAACCCCTCTATATCAATTTTTTATAAAGAAACAAAATAACAAAGAGATATTTTAAAAAATAACAGGTTTTTCTTTTAAAAAAGATGAAAAATTACTTTTCATTTCCCCTTCTTTGAGGAAGATACTTTCCCACTCCCCATCTTATTCCCGATCTGTAGAGGGTGCTTTCACAAAAAACTTTCTGTATTCTTTCTCTACTTCATTTATAATACTAGAAAGACATACTTATTCGAAAGATAATTCAAATAACCCTAAGCACATTCCTATTTACTGTACATGCAAACCGAGTTATATTGAACGTATCCACTTCGGAAATGGAATCTCTCTTGAAAAAAATTGTGGGAAAGTGAATGGGATCTTTTTTTATTAAGGTTTTTATTTTGACCTCCCCCAGCCCCTCCAAAGGAGGGCAGTTGGGATTGTATGTGGTTCATTTTAATGAATCACTCAACACTCATCATTATGTATAGCAGCAAAAGCATGGGGTATATTTTCTATTATATCAGATGCTATAATCCCATATTCTGTTTTTTCTTTCTTTGCGATGTCTCCCGCAAGTCCATGTATAAAAACACCCGCCAAAGAAGCATCAGCAGGAGATACTTTTTGTGCTAGTAGAGCAGAAATAATACCTGTTAATACGTCTCCACTTCCTGCGGTTGCCATTCCTGGATTTCCCGTAGTGTTAAAAAATACATTTCCATCGGGCAGGCAAACGCAGGTGTATGCTCCTTTGAGTATGAGTATGATATTATATTTTTGTGCAAGGGTTGTTTGTCTTTCTAATCTGTCATACTCGTTTTTAGAAACTCCTGCTATTCTTTCAAATTCTAAAAGATGCGGTGTGAGAATGCTTTTATGTGGTATTGAGTATAGCATTTCTTTGTTTTTACTGATAATATTGAGAGCATCGGCATCTATTACCATAGGAGTATTGGTATTTTCGAATACATTTTTGAGCATATTTGCAGTTGCAGTTGCAGTTCCTAAACCGGGTCCTACTGCTACTGTATTATATGGGCGAGTATCTATAGTATTGGTGCATTTTTTGGCATCAGAGTCGGGTAGAACCATTGCTTCGGGGATAGCGGTTTGTAAAATTTCGTATCCACAGAGGGGTGAGTGAATGGTAAGCAAACCAGCTCCTGCTCTCATAATTGATCTTGCACAGAGAATGGTGGCGCCCATTTTCCCAAAACATCCGGAAGATAAGAGAACTCTCCCCGCATTTCCTTTATGAAAAAACGTATTTCTGATGGGGAGTATTTGTTGTATTGTTTTTTGTTCTATGGTGGAGTAAGGGGAAGGTGTGTTTTGAATAATTTTTTCATTATAACCAATAGGAATGGTTTCCCATTTTCCAATAAAGGGTTCGTTTTCGGGAAAGAAAAAAGAGAGCTTGGGTATTTGAAAAGAAAGAGTGTAGTCGCACTTTACAATGGGAGCATTGTTGTGGGGAGTGCCATCTACCAATCCTGATGGTATGTCTACAGCAATTTTTTTACATGCGAAGTTATTTATTTGATGGATGAGATGCGTATAACTTCCGCTGAGATGGGTAGATAGTCCTATTCCAAAGAGGGCATCTATAAGAGTTGTGTTTTCAGGGATGGTGGGCAGTTGTTCATCGGGGGTAAAAAAAGAAACGGGGATAATGGGTTCTATTTTTTGGAGATTAGTTTGGAAAGAAGGGGAAGGAGTGCTTTTGCTCTTGATGATGAATACCTCTACTTTATATTTTTTGGTATGAAGGAGGCGTGCAATAGCTAGTCCATCGCCTCCGTTGTTTTTAGTGCCTGCAATTACGAGAATATTGGTGTTGTTATTTTTTTTTTGAAAGGATTCTACAAAAGCAAAGGCGGCTCTTTCCATGAGTTCTATTTCAGGAATCCCTTCTTCAAAAATAGTATACCTCTCTATATCTCTTATTTGGTCGGTATTGAGAATTTTCATCGGATATATTTTTTGAGAAAGTGTTGTTTAAGAGACAAGCGATGCAAATTGTTTGAGAAAACGAATATCATTTTGGGTAAAGAGCCGAATATCTTTGATACGGTACTTGATAAGAGCCATTCTTTCTATTCCCATTCCAAAAGCAAATCCTGTATATTTTTGGTGGTCTATATGTGATGCTTTTAGCACATTTGGATGTATCATTCCTGCTCCCGCAATTTCTATCCATCCGCTCTGTTTACAGATATTACATCCTTTTCCGTGGCAAAGGAGACAAGATATATCTATTTCTGCACTTGGTTCTGTAAAAGGGAAAAAAGAAGGGCGGAATCGGATAAGAATATCTGTATGGAACATTTCTTTTGCAAAGAAATAAAGAGTTTGTTTGAGGTCTGCAAAGCTCACATTTTGGTCTATATAAATTCCTTCTACTTGGTGAAAAATACAATGTGACCTTGCGGTTATGGTTTCATTTCTAAATACTCTTCCGGGCATTATAGAACGTATGGGAGGTGCTTTTTTTTCCATCAATCTTACCTGAACAGAGGAAGTATGGGTTCGTAATAATACGTCATTTTTTTTGTCTATAAAAAAAGTATCTTGCATTTCTCTTGCGGGGTGGTGAGGGGGGAAATTAAGGGCAGAAAAATTATACCAATCGGTTTCTATTTCAGGACCATCTGCTTGGTTATACCCTATCCTTTCAAATATTCCTACGATTTTCTTTCTGAGAGCGCTCAGGGGGTGAATAGCACCGATGGTATTGGGAGTAGAAGGAAGGGTCATATCTCCCAAAAAGCTCTCTTGTTCATTTTTTTCTTCTAAAAGAGTATTAAGATACTTGAGTCGTTCTTCTGCTTTGTTTTTTAAAGTGTTTAAGAGAACTCCTGTTTTTTTTTTTTCTTCGGGGGAAAGGGATTTAAATGCATCAAAAAGCTCATTTATGACACTTTTACGGCTTATAAATCTCATTCTGTATGTTTCTAATTCTTCTTTGTTGCTAATAGTATAGCCCTGTATTTCTTCTTGTAAAATATGTATTTGTTGTATCATAGAATGTATATTAATGAATGTATTTGTTTGTAATAATAATGAAAAACATCTACCAGCTTTGCTTAGGCACACTCTTTTTTTTTAAGGAGGGGGGAAGGAGTGGTAATTATTTTCAATTCATAATTTATATTTATAATTGTCTTTCTTTATTTTCTAAATTTAAAAATCGCTCTATTTCTTTTTTTGTATCGAGAATCAATAGCTGTTGTTTGCCTTGTGCGATGTAAAAGGCAAATAACCGGCTATTGCATGTTAGGTGTATTTTATTCATTATTAATGAGTTCATTAAATTTCATAAATATAGTTTGTATTATCATTTTTCTTTCGTGCTTCATTTCAAATGCAGTTTTTATCAATTCTGTAATCTGTGAAATTAAATTTGTTTCCATTTTGGGAATTAATAAATCTTTAAGTTTTTCTTCTCTTAAATGTGGAATTGTTGTTCCTATTACTGTTCTTCTGTATGCTGAACAATAACCTGTTCCATTATTTGATAAGACAGCAAATAAATATTCTGGTGATATGTCGTTAATCTGTTTTATTCTAATTCTTGTTATTCCAGAAGCAATTATGGCACGTTCCTCTTTGCAAACCATTGCTGTTTGTCCAATTTTACCGTCTTTTGTAAATAAAATATCGTATTCTTTAACGTCTTGATTTGTATTGTTCAGACGCAAACTCATATTGCAACTCTTCTATTCTTGGAATTAATTGCCAAAGTATTTCTTTTGATGCTCCCCATTGAATAAAACCATTTTCATTATCAATAGAAAAACAAATTGTGTCGCCATTATTTAAACGAAATTTCCCATTATACGATTTTTTATTTCGCTTCATTGTTTCTGATTTTATACTTATTTTCATTCGAATAATTTATTTATATCGTCTTTTAATTTTTGTTTTGTATCAATAATGTTTTTTATTTGTTTTGTTTTTTCCATAATATGTTCTTTATTTTTTGAGATTGGGATTTTTATATCCAAAAATCTATTTCCCAAACTTGGTATTGTTCCTTGTATAAAAGTATACTGTCTTATTTGAGACCTTACAAAAGGTAAATTAAGTAAATATAACAAGTACAAAGGATTTATGTAATCGTCATCCAAAACTCTTATTTTTAATATATGGCTTTGAAAAACTATTTTAGTATCAGAAGAAGTTATAAAAGCACAATTACCAATCAAATAATTGCTTCCATCTTTTACAAACAAAATATCATTTTCTTGAACATCTTGTTTGGTTTTATATTGCTCATATATTTTATATGGAATAGTTTTCATAGGATCATTTTTAATCTCCCAATTTACAATGTCACTTGTTCTAATGAAAGGAATAGTTCCTTTTCCGTAGAATTCAGACCCAATTTCATTGCCTCGTTTTATACTTACTATCTTATTATCTACTAAGTATTGAATACTTTTCAAATCAAAATTATTTAGGTTTTCTAATTCCTCTAATTGTTGTGCGAGTAAGGGGTCATAGTAGTCTGGAATAAAAATATAATTTTGTATTTGAGATAAAGATAAGACAAATCCCAACGTGGAATATTCTTTTAATTTTTTTTGTTTAAATAAAACCCATTTTTCAGTAACGAAAGGCAACTCATCATCAATAATTTTATTATTATTTTTATCTAAAATACAATCCCCATTATCGTTTAATTTATAGATATTTTTTCCATTTTTATCCTGTCCACATGTTTGAGGGGTACTCATAAAAATTGGATAATCTGTAGTATTTTTTTCTTTTTTTACGAATAAAATACTTGTTTTGAATGAGGTATTCGGTTGAAAAGTGACTATAGGTAAATTTATAATTGCTTCAATTTTAGCATTTTGTAAAATATATTGCCAAATGTATCTATCAGAGGGATTTCCAAAAGTTCCTTCTGGTAATACAATAGCCATTCTACCGCCATCTTTCAAAAGTTGCAAGCATCTTTCTATGAATAAAATTTGAGGTGCTTGTTCAAGTTTTAATGTATTCTTGTAATACATAGTATTGTTTTCTTTCCATTCATAAGCCAATTCGTATTGTTTTAGTTTTTCTTCGCCTTTTACTTTTATTTTGTCGCCAAAAGGTGGATTTGTAAGGATTATATCAAAACTATATGGTTTGATTTTAAGTTGCGTTTCTTGTTTCCAATGTGTTGGATTTTCCAAACTGTCTTCGCAAAAAATGCCTGTTGTGCCATCGCCTACAACGTTCATATATGCTTTTGCAACTTTACTCAAAAAATAATCTTTGTCAATACCGCGAAAATTATTAGTTGCAATATCTATTTTTTTCTTTTCTATTTCAGTTTCTTTCCATTGAAGTTTTTTGCATTTTATATCAATGTTTTCCCAAACATATTTTAGTGTATCTATTAAAAAACCACCACTTCCACAAGCTGGGTCAATTATTTTATCATTTTCGGTTGGTTGCAAAATATCAACCATCATTTTAACAACATTTCGTGGTGTAAAAAATTGTCCCTGACCACCTTTTAAAGCGTGTCCGATAAAAGTTTCAAAAGCATCAGCAACTACATCTCGTTCGCTATTCATAAGCGAATAGTTTTGAAGTTCACCTACTACATACACTATTGAATGAATGTCAAGTGATAATGTATCTTTGTCGTCAAATATTTCAGGTTGCTTTTCTCTTACTTCGTTAAAAATTTTTAAAATTCTATCGGCAACTTCTTTTGGCTTCTCGTCTATACCTGCTCTAAATTTTACCATTTCGTCTGGTGCAGTATATTTTTCGTCATAAAGTTTGCAAAAAATTAAGTTAATTAATTGTTGAGCCA
>JASGCU010000078.1 GCA_030053935.1 Chitinophagaceae bacterium | reverse complement strand
AAGAATATGAACATCGCCAATTCTTTGACAAAATATCCCTTCGTTGTATGTATCAGCTCTTGTAATGGATAGTTTCCTGGCTTTTTCTAATAATTCTAAGGCATCATGTAAATTGCCATACGTTTTTAAAATATCTGCTTTATGTAACCAAACCTTGAGTGTGTCATTTTCATGGATTTGGTGTTCCCATGTTTCTAAGATTTCATACGCCTTTTCATATCTTCCTGTATCCATTGCTGTTTTTACAATTTGTGGATAAAGGGTTAATCGGTACGCCTGTTCGCTTTCGGGGGCATTGTTTAATAGGTCTAATAAGTGATGAAGTTCTGAAAGGTCTTGTGAAATAATAGTAGTATTATCCTCGGTTCTTGGTAATGGGTCTGTAATGGGCTTTGGTTCTCCATCCATGTTGGTATGCAGATCTAATATCATGGAACGAAAGCTCCACATATCGGGCATTTGTTCCATAATAGTTCGGGCATAGAGTTCATCTGCCGAAGAAGATACAAAAACCATTAAGGCAATAGGATATTTTGCTAATGTATCCCGTCTGAGATTTAAACCTGCCAAAATGTCCGTTTTTCGTTTGTTTTCTAGTGCTATTTCTGGGGTTTCTCTATTTTGGCTGTCTAATTTTTTTTTTAATAGGATTTCAAAATTTTCTAAAAATAAGAACCCTTTTTCAAGTGCATAATAGGTTTTCGTAAGAGATTGATAATCTATTTTTTGAGCGTCTAACTTTTTGGTGGGTCTTTGAGGAAATAATTGTTGTAAGTCGCTTTGTATTTTACTGACCAAAGAATAATGATTATAGCGGACAATAATAAATCGAAATGTTTCAAACCCCAGCATTTTAAATAAAGGTGCGGTTTCTACTGTATAATTATCTAACATAATGTTTATATAATTCAGAAATTTCAACAATAGGATTTACACGTTTGAAAGTGCCATCGTTATATTCAAAAATTATCGAATTTTCTATTAGATTTTGCCACTCTTCGTTAAAAGCAACTGGTTCTCCTTGTTCGTTTGCTGTTTTGAGTTTTTTTAACCTACTCAAATCTACTTCAGAAATATAATGAGAGGATTCAGCAGCTAATCTTTTTAGTGCATTATGAAGATCAGAACTTTTTAAAATACCCTCGTTTCTATTTGCATATAAATACGTATATTCTAATATTCTAAGGAGTTCACGTGGTGAGCCACCACAGTGTAGAATGGCTGTTTTTACAGTTTCGGGATTATCAAATAATCGAGCATCTATCCTCTTATATACAAATTCTGTAAACTTTTCTACTGCTTTTTCTACAATATTACCATTTTTTTCAAGAATTTTCACAAAGGGGAAAGAAATTACTTTGCTAAAAGTAAGCAGACGCCTGGATTCCATTTGCAATTCTATGGGGAGAGTAAAAATGGTATTGACTTTTATTTGGGCAAAGCGATTAGATTCTTCTAAAATTATTCTCTTACGGATTTCATGTGTGTTTACTTTTTCTAAGCCATCTACAATAAACAATAGTTTTTGTGCAATTTCATGTTTTCGCAAGAACATATTTACACTTTCCACATATTGATTAAATTTTTTAGCAAAATCAGTAAAATTATTTTTAAAGATTGTTCTAATAGTATCAGCCGTTTTTTGAGTGCCACGAATATAATCTTTTAGTTTAGTGGCTATACCCAAAAAATTTAATAAATTTCCTGTACCAACTTGTATGTTTAATTCTGAACTACCTTCCTTTTTAAGTTATTCATTTACTTCCCTTACTCTTGCTTCAAACCATGTATTTAAATCATCAATAATACCTTGATCTAAAATTATATGTTTATTCTTTTCAATTTCTTCAAATAATCTTTCTAGCTGAAAAATAAGAATGTCGGCGTATTCCATATCGTTCAGGTTTAAACCTTCGTCTAAATTACAAGTAACACAAAAAAAACAATCTTTATTGTTTAGTTGCTTCGAAATTTTAGATAATTCTGAAGTTTTTCCAGAACCTCGCATTCCCGCCAAAAAAATAATTGTATTATTACCATCACTTGGGTCTCCTTGGTAAGTAAAGGAATTTGCATCTACGTTTAAACTTCCATAAATTAGATTATCTTTAAAATCGCCTCTCACATCTGAAAAATTTGTATAAAACTCGTGGTCGGGTGAAATAGGGACATTAAGTTGGATGGCACTACTTATTTGCGAAAATGTGGTAGCTTTTTTATAAACATTTGGATTTGTCATATTTTTTTTGATTTGCAAGTGTAGTACATGGTATATTATTGTGGATTGTTGATTCTTCTATTCTGGTTTTGTTGCTATGGATACTTTTGCTTTCAGAGAGCTGGCTATTCCTGCTACTTTTACTAAGTACTGAGACGGGACCGATTCATCTATATGTAATACTACTACTCCTTCTGTAGATCCATCTAATACTTTTTTGAGTTCTGATTCTATATTGTTACTACGTACTAATTTATCATTTACGTAGTATTCTATATTTTTAGTGATGGTAACACTTACTTTTTGGAGAACTATAGTACTTGATTTACTGGATGGGAGATTTACGGGTAATCCTGAAGGGGTTATGAAGTTAGAAGTAAGCATAAAAAAAATGAGGAGTAAAAATATAATGTCTGTCATGGATGACATGCTGAAAGAGACATCTATTTTATTTTTAGGTACTAAGTTCATAATTTTATGATTTGGGTTCTTGTAAAAGTTCTATAAAATCTATACTGTTATATTGCATTATATAGATTATTTTTTGAACTCTTGTGGTAAGATAATTATATGCTAAATAAGCAATAATTCCTACTATCAGACCTGCAGCAGTGGTAATCATTGCCTCGTATATTCCTGATGAGAGAAGTTTTGGACTTATAGATCCTTCTTCTTGGGCTATGGAAATAAATGCCTGTATCATACCTGTGACGGTTCCTAAAAAACCAATCATGGGAGCGGCACCGGAGATAGTTCCTAATATACTGATATTTTTTTCTAATTTATAAAGTTCTATCTTACCTACATTTTCTATAGATGCTTCTATAGTTTTGAGAGGACTGCCGAGCCGAACAAGTCCTTTTTCTATCATTCTAGAAGTAGGACTATTTATTTCTTGACAAAAAAGTATAGCACCGTTTATATCCCCGGTAATTACTTTTTTTTTTATATATTCCATAAAAGAATCTGTTATGTAAGATGCTTTTTTTAGCACTAATAGTCGTTCTATAAATATAGCTACTGCTATAAAAGAGAGAGCGAATATGGGTATCATCATAATGCCACCTTTTATGGTGAGGTCTAACAAGGTTATTTCTTCAGTACTCATAGCTTAAAATTATACTTACAATAGAGAATGAATAATTAATATTTAAAAGCCCATACATCACTTCCATATTCTGTTTTGTATTTTTCTAACTCTGTTAAAGCACTTTGGTAGCTGTCATAGTCCGATACACTTACTCTATAGTACGGTTTTTTAGACGTTACGGGTTGTATAATTTTTGTAGAAATACCTTTTAGTGCCAGTTCACTCGTAAAATCATTTGCTAGGTCCTCATCGAAAAAACTTTTAACAATAATATAGGAACGACCCGTTTTTTCAGATATAACTAAAATTTCCCCCACCGTGTTTTTCTTTTCTTCTTCAACTACTATTGGCTCTGTATTTTCTGTAAACTGAGCAGTATCTGCTTCCGGAATTACTTCTGTAGTAGGTGTATTTTTTTTATCTTTTATGTATTTTTCAACTCCCCAAAAAGTTATACCGCAAACGAGTATACCCAAAAGAATAAAGGAAGTAACTAATATAAATTTTCTATTAGAACTCGATGGGCGAGTTGGACCATATATGTCATCTTTTTTATTTTGTGCCATGTCTTTATTATTATGTTTATTATTTTTTACAAAAGAGTTTTTATTATTTGATGAATAGTAAGAAGGAGTATATTCTTCTGAAAGATGATGGTCTACTCCAAATATAGAATTTGTATAAGAATTTTCCTTTTTATTGTCATTGGAATTATTATGTCCTATAAAAGAAGTATTAGAAACCTTTACGGTGTCTTTGTCATCTTTCAGAGAATCATAATTTAAATCGGGTAATTCAAAATCATTACTTTCCTCTTTATCTCTATCCTTATCTTTATTCTGTAACCAGTCCTTGTTTGTAATATTGTCTAGCATTGTTTTTTTATTATATTTGAAAATATATACATATATACAATAATAATCTTATTTTTAAACTTTTAAAACACAAAATGAAATTGTGCTTACTCAATGAATATAATTTTGAATTCTATACTTTGATTTCTATCCAAAAAATTGCTTTTGATATACTTTTATTTTTTTATATTCAAAAATACAAATATAATGTGGTTAATGATTTTTTTACATACTATTTAAAAAACATTACTATAATAGTATTTTTTTTATTAGTTTTCTTTTTTAAGTATCGTTTTAGAAAAAAGATTTTTTATTTGTTATTAATTTTATTTTTTCATTTTTAAAATAACCATCGTAATATGATTTTTAAATACAGTTTTTTAGTGGTAGTGGTTTCTTTTTATATAATATCTTGTAAAAAAGCAGATAAAAAACAAAATATGGGAGAGCAAATAGATACTATAAATGTTCTAACAGCGGAAGAGCAAAAAAAAGGTTGGAAATTACTTTTTGATGGAAATACTTTTGCAGGTTGGCATAACTATGGGATGAATGGGGTAGTGGGATGGAAAATAGAAAATGGAGAAATCATCGCTTTAGGGGAAAGTAACGACATAGTGACCGACCAAGATTTTGAAAACTTCGAACTTGCCCTCGAATGGAAAATATCCAAAGGAGGAAATAGTGGTATATTCTTTCATGTAAAAGAAGATTTTGAACAGTACAAAAGAACTTTTCAAACCGGACCAGAATATCAGCTGATAGACCAAGAAAATCACATCAACTCTCTCGATGAAAATCAAAAAACAGCAGCTAATTACGGTATGCATACCGCTCAAAATCCAAAATATCGCCCTTACGGAGAATGGAATACTACTCGTATAATCGTTAAACAAGGAAATGTAGAGCATTGGCTCAATGGAGAAAAAGTATTAGAGTATACTTTGCAAACGAAAGAGTGGCTTGATCTAAAAAATACAGGAAAATGGAAAGCGTTCCCCGATTATGGAAAGTTTACTACAGGAAAAATAGCTCTCCAAGACCACGGCTCCCCCGTTTTTTTTAGAAAAATAAAACTCCTTCCTTTATAATACCATATTTCATAAATATACAAACCGAAAATCATTAATGCTAAGAACTTTTATAGGAAATTTAGGGCATCTTTTTGTAATAATAAGTTTTATAACTGCTTTATTTTCTGCAATTTTTTATGCAAATGCACAAAAAGATGCCAAAACAGAATCCTACATACCCAATATGTGGAAACTTGCAGGCAGATATACTTTTTTCATACACTTTATAAGTATTATTGGAGTTATAGTATGTCTTTTTAGTATCATCACCAATCATTATTTTGAGTATCATTATGCTTGGGGGCACTCTTCTCTTTCTCTTCCTGTGTATTATCAAATCTCTTGCTTTTGGGAAGGACAAGAAGGTTCGTTTCTTTTATGGATATTTTGGAATGCAATACTTTTTCTCTGCATAGCTCTAAAAAAAAACCTTGTTTGGGAAAGTCCTCTTATGATGTTTTTTGGCTTTATACAGAGTTTTTTAGTTTCGATGATATTAGGTGTGGTGGTTTTTGATGTTAAAATAGGCAGCTCTCCCTTTATTTTATTGCGTGATGCTTTAGATATACCCATTTTTCAAATCAATCCTGATTTTATTCCATCGGATGGAAGGGGGCTCAACCCTTTATTACAAAACTATTGGATGGTTATTCACCCTCCTACACTGTTTTTAGGGTTTGCTTCCACTGTAGTTCCTTTTGTCTACGCTCTTGCGGGCTTATATAAAAAAAAATATACCGAATGGGTAAAACCTGCCATCTTCTGGTCGATCTTTTCTACATTAATTCTGGGAGTGGGGATACTTATGGGAGCTTATTGGGCATATGAAACCCTCAATTTTGGTGGATATTGGAATTGGGACCCTGTAGAAAATGCAGTATATATTCCTTGGTTGGTATTAGTTGCTTCTTTGCATGCTCTTATTCTTTTTAGAACACATAAAAAAGCTCTCCTTCTTGCTTTTATATTAGTGATAGCAACTTTTTTATTGATTCTCTACTCTACCTTTTTAACAAGGTCGGGAATATTAGGCGATTCTTCCGTACATTCTTTTACTGACTTGGGGCTTTCGGGACAATTACTACTCTATCTGCTCTTTTTTACCCTTATTTCGGCGGTACTTCTTGGAAAAGAATGGAAATATATTCCCGCTGATAAAGAAGAAAAACAAAAATATTCGGGTGATTTTTGGATGTTCTTGGGAGTAACAGTCCTTTGTTTTATGGCTTTTCAAGTTTTTATTCCTACTTCTATCCCCGTGTATAATGCTCTTTTAGAATCCTTTGGAATACCCTCAAAAATTGCCCCGCCTGTGAACCCAATACAATTTTATACTCAATTTCAAATTATTTTAACCCCTATAATGGTTCTTTTGGCAGGAACAACTCAATTCTTTTGGTATAAAAAAAACTATGCTTCTAAAAACAACATCCTCATTCCCCCACTCGTTCTTACTCTCCTGCTCTCCTCTCTCTTTATAATCATTGCTCGCATAACAGATGCCTCTTATATATTTGTGCTTATTGCCTGTATATATTCTTTTGTAGTGCATATTTGGATTATCCTTTCTTTTGCCAAAAAAACAAATACAATAAATGCAGGTGCTGTCTCTCATATCGGAATTGCCTGTATTCTCTTAGGAATTTTATGTTCATCGGGCTATTCTCAAATGGTTTCTCTGAACAACACGGGCAGAATTTGGAGCAAGGACTTTCCTGATGAAATAAATACCAATAATATACTCCTTTTTCAACACCAACCTACCGCTATAAATGGATACTCCCTCATCTATAAAGGAATGAGAAAAGAGGTAAAAAATCTACCTTTCTTGGTGAATGTCTATGATTTAGAACCTACTGACGATGCTCTATTATGGACAACCAAAAGAACGCTGCAAAAAAACAACCAAATATTCTATAAAAAAATGGATACGGTAACCATACAAAACCCACATCTCACCTATTTTGAAATAGAATATATACCTGAAAATTTAGATACCTTTACGCTCTACCCACAGGTATATATGGATGAGGCAAAGGAAACTATTATATATTCTCCCGATATACAGAGCAATTGGAATAAAGATATTTACTCCCATGTTCGCACCTTCCCCGACCCAAAGGCAGAAGCAAAATGGAGTGATATGGAAGAAATAGAAGTCCGAATGAAAGAAAATTTTTTTGTCAACGACTTTGTGGCAAGAGTAGAAACAATAGAAACCATACCCCACCCCGAACTCAGCAATGAAGATATTGCTGTCAAATTTCATATTGCTATCTCGGGGAACAATCAAACATTTGTAGCAGAACCAATGTTTCTCATCAAAGATAAACTCATCGGCAGGATACCCTACGAAGTAAAAGACATCGCCGCTAAAATTACCATACTCAATATATATCCCGAAAAAAATAGCTTCTCCATCGGTATAAATACTGCTCAAAAAGAATGGATAATACTCGAAGTAGTAGAAAAACCATTCATAAATATAATGTGGTTAGGCGTGTTTATCCTCATAACAGGGTTGATAATCTCCCTCAAAAAAAACAAATAACCCCATACATTCCCGCATCTTTATTTATCTCTTAAAATTTCTGCTTAATGCCTGAATAAACAACGTGTGCTTTGATATATGTATTGCAAGAATAGTATTAGATAACCATAACCCCAATAAAATAGTAAGATGAACTCATATATAAGAATATACAGAACTCAATTACTATTTTTTTTACTCGTAACCTTAGGAGCCTCATACCCACCTAAGGTTACTTTAAAAAAAGTAGAGAGCTATTATGGTCCTCCATTGAATTTACGAAAGAATAAAAACGTTTGGAAATGGGGATATTTGCTAGTTGGTGCTATGCTTAAAAGACGAATAGCATTGAAAATTAGAATTTATATATTGACACTCCTGACCTTGGCAGCTTTTAATTTCAAAGTTTTTGGAACTGCTCAAATTTCAGATATACTCATTTACAAAGGTGATACGTTTATGATCTTTTCAACCCCATTAGAACAATTAGCGAATATTGATTCTTTAAGAGATAAACTGTTTGGAGACAAAAAAAGTTATTGGAATACGGCTTGTTATAGAATGTATCAAGCCGAGTGGACAATAATTGATAATCAACTATACTTGACATCCATTTATAGTTGTGACTATTATCACGACAAAGTTAAAGCGGATTTAAAGACACTATTTGGTGAGAAGTTTTTAAATGGAAAAGTTAAAGCAGATTGGGTGACAGGAGAAATTCTATCACCACAAGGAAAACAACTTTACTATGTTCATTCAGGTTACGAATCACTTTACGAAAAAGAAGTTATTTATGAAATTGTTAATGGAAAATTAATAAATGGAAATACGATTTACAATAATAAAAAATCAAGAAAATCAATATATGGTAACTTCAAAACACTGTTTCATTTTATATATTCAAACATAAAATGGGAATTACTTCCAAAAACAGACAAGACCGTTACGGTTTTTATTCAATTTTCAGCAAACGAACAAGGAATAATTGACAGTTTGGAAATAGTGAAAGGATTTAATGAAGCTTATAATAATGAAACATTAAGAGTCATAAAATCTATACCTGAATGGGATGTATTTTACAGAGGTGGAAAACACAGAAGACAACGTATGGTTTTACCTATAAGTTTTAATGAAGAAAACAGAATGAAGTATCAAAAGGACTAAAAATGAATGAAGTAAAAGATAGATGTAATTATTTTCATTATGGGATACGATTTCTATGGAATAATAATGGCACGGGTGTGTATAATTATAAGAGGTATACTTAATATTCCTGATAGTAAGCATCGGGAGGTCGTGGGTATATAATGTATACTTCTACTCCATCCGATACAGTAGGTTCTGTGGGGTGTAGTTTTTAGCAATGGGTATTATAAATAAAAAAGAGAGCATCTCTAAAAAGTGGCTCTCTTTTTTTAGATTATAAGAATTTTTTGTGAAAACTAATGATGAAGCAAGAAATTACAAAAATGATGAAGAGCGATAGACCTATGGCTCATTTTATTTTTCTCTTCCGCAGACATTTCCGCAAAAGTTTGTATATGATTTTTGGGAATAAAAAGGGAATCATACCCAAAACCATTGCTCCCTCGCTCTTCAAAAGCAATACTCCCATATATCTTTCCATCAAATTGAAATATCTTTTTGTGATATATCAATGTGAGAACGGTGAGAAAATAACATTCTCGATGGGTAATATATTTCATTTTCTCTAACAAAAGATTTTTATTATTTTTTTCATTTCGGGGGAGTCCACCATACATAGCAGAAGAGACACCTGGTTCTCCATTAAGGGAATGGACTATAAGTCCACTATCATCAGCAAGAACATATATATTATATTTCTGTGCAACATACAGAGCTTTCTCTAAGGAGTTGCCAGGGATAGTATTTTGGGTTTCAGGGAGTTCTTCTTTACATCCGATTTCTGCAAGAGAAATAAATTCTACTGTATCTTTGAGTATAGATTTTATTTCCTGTATTTTATGATGGTTATTGGTAGCGAGGCAAATCCTTTTCATCGGATATTTACGTTTGAGACATCATATATGAGAACAGAATTGGCTGTAATAGGAGAAGAATTAATATTCCCATATCCCAGTTTAGAAGGTATAAGGAATAAAAAATGATCTCCTTTTCCCATATACGTTAATCCTTCTGTAAAACCACTTACTAATGCATTGATACCGTAGTTAGTGACTAATGGAAGGTAGAGAACCGTAGTGTCATATTTTCCATATAAAATGGCATCACTTTTTCGTGATGTTTCTACCACGCTATCATTCAGTAATGTAAGTGTATAGTGAACAGATATGATGTCTCCGTATTTGGGTTTTTGAGATTTGGGTATGGTATCTATTTTTTGGTACCGCAGGCCGGAGCTGGTAATAATTATATTTTTCAAATTCTTATCTGCGATGTATTTGTCTATTGCAATGCTATCTAACTTATACTGTGCCGCATAGTCAAAGGGTATAGTTTCTTCAACGGTTATGCAAGAATAGATGACAAAAGAGAGGAGTAGTAATATGGATATTTTGAGAGAGATTTTCATTTTTTTAATAGAAGTTTTTAGAATATTTTTGCCAATACTTAATAATACAAAAGCCAATAAAAGCACCGCCGAGATGTACAGAGTGGGCTACATTGTCATTTACCATAGTAGAGTATTCACAAAAGATTTCATATACTATATAAAATAGGACTAAATATTTTGCTTTTACTAATATAGGAGGGATAAGGAGTTGGATTTCAAAATTAGGGAATAAGAGAGCAAATGCTACTAATATTGCAAAAACAGCACCTGAAGCCCCTATTACTTGCATACTTTCATTCTTTTTCACAATGTCTATTACTATACTTTGTGTGCTATAGATGAGGTCTTTATTGGTAGGGTCTTTATGGAACTCCGCAAACAAATCGTCTTGTTTTCCATCTCTGAGAGTATATTTTTTAGTATCCAAATAATTGCCAACAAACAGTTCAAACCTGTCGGGAGTAGGGTTAATCATATACGATTTGGCATCTTCATTCATTTGATAAGTAAGTATATAGGTATAAAAGATATATATTATACCAGCCCCTACTCCTGTTGCTAAGTAGAAAAAAAGAAATCTCTTCCCTTCCCAAACACGCTCTAAAAAAACACCAAACATAACAAGCCCTAACATATTACTGAGAATATGAAGCACCCCTCCGTGAAAAAACATATACGTGAGTAATTGGTGATAGTGAAATTCTAAAGAATTAAAATGGTGCAGAGCAAAGAAAGAAGATATATCTTTAGGATTGATGAGGAACCCAAAGTTATAAAGAAGTTGTAATAAAAGCCCTATTCCATAACATGCTACATTTATAGTGAGCAGTTTTTTTATGGTGGGAGTAAGTCGAATCATAGTATTATTTTATGAGTTGTTTTATTATTATATAAAATTTAATAAATACCTACATTTAAATGATATAATTTGTTACATCAATCATTTTCAAAATATACTTGTTTATATACTATATTTATATAGATAGGTAATGCAAAAATATATATGGTATTTATTTTCGTTCCATTGCATAAGATGGGAATAAAAAAAACAAAAATATAATATTATCTATTATTTTCACATAAAAAATGAAAATATACATATTCTCACAATAAATAATGTCATTTTTATTGTTTTTTTACCATTATAATACTTTGATTATCAAAATAATCAAAAAACATTATATTTTACCGATTCAAGCAAATTATACTTAATTACTCACCTTACGCAAAAAAATATATTCAAAAAATGTATTTTAAATTTGAACTGTGAGTCCGCCACGAAAATTCTTTTTTAAAGAGAAAGAACCTGTAAAAATGAATGCCATAAAATACCGTTTAGATTATGATAATAGTTTTAAAACTATCATAGAACGTTT
>JASGCU010000077.1 GCA_030053935.1 Chitinophagaceae bacterium | reverse complement strand
TTTTACAATTGAACAAATGAAAAAAATAGATAAAGAAACAAAAGATTGGATTTAAGCATGAAAACAACAGTTGCTTTTGCTTTGCTAATAAAAAATAAGGAATTTGAAAATGAGTTTTTCGTTCATTACCATTTTGATAATGAAACCACAATTCGCATTTTAACTACAATGGGTGCAAAAGTAGAATTAATTGATTTTATTAAAATTGAAAAAGATATACCATATCATTCTTGTTTTGGAACAGCCAAAGATTATACAGAAAAATTTCATAATTATATTTATGATAAATTTGAAAATCAATACAGACGAGATATTTTTGGTTGTAATTGGATAAATACCAAGTCAATTACATTAACAACATTATATTCTGAATTTGAAAAAAAAATCGAAATTCAAAAAGGAGTTGAAATAAATAAATTAAATAATCAAACAACTCTATTTTGAAACAGTTCCAGAAAACGTGTATAATTTTCAAATTGGTGGTTATCTTGTAAAAGTTTTAACATTTACAATCAAACAAATGGAATTAATTGATATTGAAACAAAAGAATGGGTTTAAACAATACATCTGTGGATTCGCCGCAGTCAATTAATAATATGGATAATAATAAAACCGCAGATAATAGTAAAAACTTGCGGATTAATAAAACAACGACTTGATAATGAAAGAAAAAAAAGAACATAACATATGCATATTGTTTTTCGTTATGAGAAATTTTTTTTTGGTATTTGTTATTGTATTACCGTTCTTTATTAATTATTCTTATTGCCAGGTTTTTTCGGGGGTATGTAGAAATAAAGAAACAGGAAATATTATTCCTTATGTAAATATACAAATATTAGATAGGGATACCCACAATAAAAGGGGTTGCATTACGGATGAGAATGGTGTTTTTACACTTGATATGAGTAATAAAAAAGAGGCGGATAGTATTTTATTTTCTTGTGTTGGGTATGAGAAGTGTTCTTTGAAAATAAGAGATGTTCAAAATCTCAAAAATCGTACTGTTTTTCTCAAAGAAACTGTAATTTTGTTAGACGGGGTAGGAAAAAGAGCAAAAAAAATGAAAATGGTAGAGAAGATCTTAGGGGTAAGGAAAATCCCTATGAATAAGTATATGGGTTTTGCGGGTGAAATTCGCAAAGGATATGAATGTGGAGTTCTTATACGTATAAAAAAATACACACTTATTCAAAAATTGCGATTGAATACGCTTCCTTGCAGTTATGATACTATTTTTTATAAAATTAATATTTATAAAGTGCGAAGTAATCCTCTTGATGAAAGCATTTTGCAAAAAGAAATCTACATTCGTGTTCCTGAAGAGAAAAAAGAAGGTGAGTTTATATTTGACTTGACACCCTATAATATTGAGTTAAGCGATAATTTTTTAGTGACCTTAGAGCATATGGTACCATCGGATGCAAGTAAAGATTTAGGGGGAGGATGTATTTATTTTTCTTCGGATCCTGGTGCGGAAACGTATTATAGAGATAGTCGTTCTACTGATTGGGAAGTAATGTCAGGGGGTATTAGTATTTCTTTGGATGTAAAGATGGAAAGGTGAGAGGAGTGGTTAGTTAATGTTTGCAAAAAAGCTCTTACTTTTTAAATTGAGTCACATTGTTTGGAGTATTTTTTTGTAATAAAAGCAAAAAAATTATTTTTGTTTTATTTTCAGGTATTTCAATTTACTCATAGACAGTGTATGGAAACTATATTGTTGATCAAATCTTTGTTACCACATTATAATTTAGAGTGAGTAAAAATATTTTTTATCTATTATATACAAAAATACAATATATTCATTTTTAACAGGAAACACAAAATATTATGAATACAAAAAAAGCAAATACTGCATATCCAATACATCCACTAATGGAAGAGAGGTGGAGTCCGCGGGCTTTTGCTCGGGGAATAATTTTAGATTCGGAGATACATTCTCTTATGGAGGCGGCGAGATGGGCTCCTTCTTCAATGAATGAGCAGCCGTGGCGATTTATTGTTTCAAAAAATCCGAGTAAAAGTTTTATCAATATGTTAGATACTTTGATGGATACAAATAAAATATGGGCAAAAGAATCTATGGCTTTGATTGTGGTATTAGCAAGAACTACTTTTCAAAGAGATGGGTCTGTTAATAAACATGCATTTCATGATACAGGATTTGCTGTGGGTCAAATTTGTTTACAGGCTACGTCTATGGGATTCCACACGCACCAATTAGGTGGAATATATTATGATACAATAAAAGAGGTTTTTTCTGTTCCAAAAGATGAAGAGGTTGTTTGTATAATAGCTGTAGGGAAGTTGGGTAATCCCGATATTCTTTCAGAAGATTTACAAAAGAGAGAAGTGTCTACTCGTCAGAGAAAACCCATAGAGGATTTTTATACTTTTTTGAAAGAGTAATGAATGTTCACAAGTAAACTCTTCATTTTTAAAGTTCATACAATTTTTTGGGAGTATTTTTTGTAATGAAAACAAAAATATTTTTTGCTAGATTACATAGAAGGAGTTCTATTTTATCTTGTGTGAATCTTTGCGGAATAGTTTTTTTATTTTCAAAAATGTATTTGTTCTATTATAAAACTCCCATTCATATCCATTATTACATGTCCATTTATGGAACGTAAGTGACTAATACAGGCACTTTATTTTCGGAAGAACCAAGGCGTTGGTATGCTCTTTGAGAGAGTCGTACCAATATTTTATTATTACTTCCTATTTTAGGAAGTTGTCCTATTACTCGGGCATATATAATCTGATTATTTTCGAGGTTTTTTATTTCTAATATGCTTCCTATGGGTGCTGTAGGATGGAGGGCTAAAAATTTTCTCGTATCGGGAGAATTTTCAATTATAGAAGCAAATCCATCTTCTATAATTTTTGTAAATCCATTAGATTCATCAATAACCGAGGTGTTGATCTCGGGGATAGTATTTTCTATTTGGGATTCGGGGTTCCCTGTATTTTTTTTGTCTTTTTCTTCTTTGGTGCTATCTTTTTTTGCATTTGTTGGCGTTTCATTGTTTTTTATTTGGGTTGGTTCTATAATATGGTCTTTTGGAGCAGTAATGATTATTTTTTGTCCAACAGAAAGAGCATTATCTTGGATATTATTCCATTTTTTTATATGGGCAATGGATATATTGTATTTTTGAGAAATACTAAACATGGTTTCTTTTCCTTGCACGATATGATAGAGAGGAGTTCTATCCTTTTTTATTTTAAGAGTGAGTTGTTGCCCATTGGTAAGCTGATTTTTATTCGGTGGGAGATTATTCCATAGTACAATTTCCTCTATTTTTACATTATACATTCGGGATATAGAATAGAGGGTTTGTCCTTTTTCTACTGCATGGATTACTATTGTGGCATTACTGTCACTGGTATTTGTAATTTTTTCGGGCTTAACAGAAGATATTTTTTTAGAGTTGTATAAGATTTGAATTTCTAATCCTACGGATAAAGTATTTGCGTTTCCTTTATTTAGTTCTAAAATATCTGCCACTGTAGACCCGTATCTTCGAGAGATGCCAAATAGAGTTTCTCCCAGTTCTACTTTATGAGTGACGTAAGTGGTTCCATTTCTTACTTCTGTTTTTAAAGAATCTAAGGAAAAACTATTTTGAGCAATAGAAAAGAGTATTAAAAAGAAAAAAAGTGGTTTCATAATTGTGTGTTTTTAAGTTTTTTTATGTGTTATTGTTATTTTTTCATAAAAGGGGTAACCGATGAAACTAATATATTTTTAAATTCAGCAAGTGGTATCATAGAAGCACTATCACTGAGGGCGATATCAGGATTTTGATGTACTTCAAAGAAGAAACCATCTACTCCTACCGCTGCTGCTGCTCTTGCTATATAGGGTGCATACTCTCTATCAGCACCTGTTTTACCGGAAAGAGAGCCAGGTTTTTGTAAACTATGCGTTACGTCCATACAAACAGGGTATCCTAATTTTTTCATATCTACTATATTTCTAAAATCTACCACTAAATTACCATATCCGAACATAGTACCTCTTTCTGTTAAAATAATTTGTTGATTGTGTGTGGATTCTATTTTTTTTACTACGTATTTCATATCATCTCCGGCTATAAATTGTGCTTTTTTTACATTTACTATTTTATTTGTAGATCCACAGGCAACCAGGAGGTCTGTTTGCCTACAAAGAAAAGCAGGTATCTGTAAAATATCTACTACCTCTGCTATTTTTTCTACTTGCGTAGTTTCGTGAACATCCGTTGTGATAGAGAGATTATATCTTTTTTTTACCTCTTTTAGTATTTCTAATCCGTATTCTAATCCATTTCCTCTAAAAGATTCCCCCGAGGTTCTATTTGCTTTGTCAAAAGATGCTTTAAAAATATACACAAAACCCAGTTCTTCTGCTATTTTTGAAATACTTTGAGCCAAATCAAATACCATGTCTTCGTTCTCTATAATACAAGGACCGGAAATTAAAAATCGATTTTTTGTAATACTTTCGTATAGATTCATTTTGTTTAATAAGTTTAATTATTTGTAATTTTGTAATAAGATATTTTTAATTGATACAATAGTATTCTGATACAATAATATTCTTGAGATAAAAAAATATGTATGCTTATTCAAATGAGCAAGTTAACAAAAATTTTATTATATTTGCCATTATAAAAAAATAGTAGAATGTATAATTAAAAAATACAAATTACACAATAAAAAAATATGCAAACAAAAAATAATAATGAAAAACATCTGAGCAAAGAAGAAGAAGAAAGGATACGAAAAGCATTTCAAGAAAAGAATTGGGCTGAAATAAAAAGTAGTGACTCATGGGCTATCTTTAAAGTGGTATCCGAAATGGTAGAAGGATTTGAAAAATTAGCAAGAATAGGACCTTGTGTATCTATCTTTGGCTCGGCAAGGGTAAAATCTGACCACATATATTACAAAATAGCAGAAGAAATAGGGATAAAATTAGTCCAACACGGTTATGGGGTTATTACAGGAGGAGGACCTGGGATAATGGAAGCTGGGAATAAAGGAGCGCAACAACAAAAAGGAAAGTCAGTAGGACTCAATATCTATCTCCCCTTTGAACAGCATAATAATATCTATATTGACAGAGACAAACTCATCAATTTTGATTATTTTTTCGTAAGAAAAGTAATGTTTGTAAAATATTCTCAGGGATTTATTGTAATGCCAGGAGGATTTGGAACTCTTGATGAACTTTTTGAAGCCATAACTCTGATCCAAACAAAAAAAATAGGAAAATTTCCAATAGTACTAGTAGTAAAAGAGTATTGGGAAGGATTAATGAAGTGGATAAAAAAAATAATGTTAGAAGAAAAATTTATAAATCCACAAGATCTGGAATTATTGAGCTTAGTAGATACTCCTGAAGAAGCAGTTGAGGTTATAGATAATTTTTATTCTAAGTATGGTCTCGTTCCTAATTTTTAATCAATACCACAAAAAATAATGCAAAAAAACGAGATATATCAATCTATTGCTTATGTTCTCTTTACCTCTTGGACAATCCCCCTTATTGCGTTTCTTTTCATAAAAATAGCATATATCCAAAGGTTCAAAGAACCTCTAAAAATAGTATATATCTCTCTTTTTTTTGTATATTTTTTACTCATTGTCTTCATTGCTTATGCTTCTTGGAACGAAACGCTTCTCTATACCTATACATGGTTTTCTATAGCGGAAACTACCTTCTCAGTTTCTTTTATCATCAACAATACTCAGAGAATTTTTTTGCTCACGTCCAGTTTTATTACCCTCTTGGTAAGCATATATTCTCTCGAATATATGAAAACAGAAAAAGCCATTAACCGATACTTTTCTTTATTAGGGCTGTTTAGCTTTGCTATGCAAGGGATTATTGTATCGGATAACCTTCTTGTATTATATATGTTTTTAGAACTCATAAGTATCAGTTCTTATTTCTTAATACAATTCTATCACACAAAAGATGCCGCTGTTTCCGCAGCATATAAAGCCCTTCTTATAAATAAAATAGCCGATTTAGGGCTATTGATAAGTATTTTTTTTATATACACCTTGTTTGGAACATTAGAAATAGAGACATTGTATACTATTATTACAACAGCTGTATGGAATGGGCAAGGATATACTTTTGTCAATGATGTATCGATTTCGGGAGCGGAATTCAATATATTAGGAATATGTATACTATTCACTGCTATGGGAAAATCTGCTCAATTTCCACTCAGTGTTTGGTTACCAGATGCAATGGAAGCCCCTACTCCCATATCTGCCTTGATGCATTCCGCAACTATGGTAGCATCGGGCATATTTCTCTTGATAAAACTATTTTTTATATTCACTCCTTTTGTACTCAATATAGTGGTTATTATATCTGTATGTACTATTTTTGTAGGGTGTTTTTCTGCTCTCTTCCAAACAGATATAAAAAAAATACTTGCTTTCTCTACTATATCTCAACTCGGTTTTATGATGTTTTCCATTGGTATAGCTCAACCCGAAGCATCTTTTTTTCACCTCATTACTCACGCTTTTTTCAAAAGCACTCTTTTCCTTGCGGTAGGAAATATCATACACTTCCTCCGTAATTTCAAAGAAGCTACCAATCAATCTTTTAACCACCAAGATGCAGATTTTATGGGCGGATTAGCAAAGTATAAACCTTTTACAGCAATAGCATTTATTATATCCAGTGCTTCTTTGATAGGAATTCCCTTTTCTGCAGGGTATTTTTCAAAAAAAAATATCCTCAATTACTCCACTTCATGGGCAGATTTTTACGAATACCAGGGATATGCGGTAGTGCTGTGTATCTTTGTAGCTTCTTTTATAACAGCTGTGTATATGACAAGACAAACCATACTCATTTTCTTTGGAAAAAACAGAACCCCATTGCTCCAAACACATCTTGTATCCAAAACCCCCCTTCTTTTCACTATTCCTATCCTCATAATGATACTTGTTAGTATTCTTTTTTCTTTTCACTCCACTATATTAGATGTCGGATCACATTGGTTCTTACAAATAACTCAACCACTCCATCCTTTTTGCCTTTTTTCTTATTTTATTGCTTTCACTCCTAATAAAAATGAGTTTCTCACCCCCATTTCTATACTTATTGTACTCTCAGGTATAGGCATTGCTATCAAATGGTATCTGCCCAATACCTATACGGGATATATAAAAAAATCAAAAACCTACTTCTTTCTCAATCAATTGTGTTTTCATCATTTCTATATACAATATGTCTTGCATTTTTTCTGTGTGCGTCCCTTTTTTGCGTTGAGTAAAATGAGTGCTTTTGTTGACAAAAACATCCTTTCTCTTTTCATAAAGAATATAGGATATGTGTCCGTCACCTTTTCCCATATTCTGTATTGGATAGATAGAAAGATAATAGACGGAAGCATTACTCTCTTTCTCTTTTTTGTCAAATATATTTCCACACAAATAAATATTCTGCAAAGTGGCTCATACCAAAGAATGGTCCAATTTTCTCTCTTTGTTTTTATGATAATAATAGGAATGTGTGTTGTAGTAATATGCAATATGTAGTGTCTGCAAAAAAACTCTTAATTTTTAAATGGTAGTCAAATTTTTTGGAGTATTTTTTTTAGGAATCTATTAGTAATTTTTAATAAAATGTGTCAAAACATTCATTGAAAAGGAGCAGTACTCCTGGTGTGCCCAGAAACTTGCACAAATATTTTGGTTTAAACAACATGTTTTTATTTTTGATTATTTAAAAAGAAAAAATCCAAAAGGGATTGAAATATTATAGCAGATATATAAACTCCATTGAAAGAGATTGTTTGTTTTTTTTAATTCTGTTGTTCTACAATTTTTTCATCCTTTCGGGATTTTTTTATTGATTGTATTTTCTTGTTCTTAAAAAAGATGCTTTTTGAAAATAAAATACCATTTCAGAAAGCATTTTTGCATTAATAATAGAAAAAAAGATAGTTTATAAAAAATACTTACTCTTGATTTGTATTTCCCATTGTTTTTATTAATAAATAGTAACACATAATACATAAACCGATGTCAACAGCACGTTCATCAAACTTAAAAAAAATTACTACGCATCAGCTCATAGAAATGAAAAACAAAAAAGAAAAAATAAGCGTACTCACGGCGTATGATTATTCTATGGCTCAGATAGTAGATGAATCAGGGATAGATATGATATTAGTAGGGGACTCTGCATCTAACGTTATGATAGGCAACAGCACTACTATCCCTATAACCTTAGATCAAATGATATATCACGCCACCTGTGTGGTAAACGCAGTGAATAGGGCTTTGGTAATAGTAGATATTCCTTTTGGATATTATCAAGGAAACTCTTCCGAAGCACTTAAATCCTCCATACGTATAATGAAAGAATCAGGTGCCCACGGAGTAAAAATGGAGGGTGGAGCAGAAATAAAAGAAAGTATTGGACGGATACTCAGTGCAGGAATACCTGTAGTGGGACACTTAGGACTCACCCCTCAGTCTATCTATAAATTTGGTTCTTACACTGTCAGGGCTACTCAAGAATCTGAAGCGAAACGACTCTTGGAAGACGCTATACTACTACAAGAAACGGGATGTTGTGCTATAGTATTAGAAAAAATACCTGCGAAACTTGCCAAAGAAGTTTCTGAAACACTGCTTATCCCTACCATAGGAATAGGTGCGGGATACCATACAGACGGACAGGTTTTGGTAATTCACGATATGCTCGGCATTACACAAGGATTCAAGCCACGATTCTTAAGACAATATGCAAACCTTAACCAGGTCATTTCCGATGCGGTAAAAAATTATATTTCCGATGTCAAAAATGTCCATTTCCCCGATGAAAAAGAAAGCTATTGATAACCTATCCCTAAAAAAATAAAAAAACGAAATGAGCATACCTATCAAATACGAACATACAGAAAGAGAAAAAAAATGGTCCGATTATTGGGAAACAAATGCTTTTTTCAAAGCAAAAGAGCAAAGCCATAAAAAACCTTTTTCTATAGTTATCCCCCCCCCAAATGTGACTGGGATACTCCACATGGGTCATATACTCAATAATACCATTCAAGATATTCTCATAAGAAGAGCAAGAATGCAGGGATTTGAAAGTTGCTGGGTAGCAGGAACTGACCACGCTTCCATTGCTACGGAAGCAAAAGTAGTGCAAATGCTCAGAGAAAAAGGCATCAAAAAATCAGACCTCTCAAGAGAAGAATTCCTTCAATACGCATGGGAATGGAAAGAAAAATACGGAGGAATTATATTAGAACAGCTCAAAAAATTAGGAACTTCTTGTGATTGGGATAGAACTACTTTTACTATGGACGAGCATTATCACAAAGCCGTTATACGTGTGTTTGTAGACCTCTATAAAAAAGGATATATCTACCGCGGAAAGCGTATTATCAATTGGGACTGCGAAGCAAGAACAGCCCTTTCCAATGAAGAAGTTATTTATAAAGAAGAAGGAGAAATATCTACTCTTTTTTTTATAAAATACTACATAGAAAATGAAACAGACCCCCTCATTATTGCTACCCAACGCCCTGAAACTATCTTTGGAGATGTTGCTATTGCGGTAAACCCTACCGATGAAAGATATACAAGATTTATAGGAAAAAATGCAATAGTTCCTTTCATTAAAAGAAAGATACCTATCATAGCGGATAACTACGTAGAGAAGGAATTTGGAACAGGTTGCCTCAAAGTGACTCCCGCACACGACCCAAACGATTATGAAATAGGAATCCGACATCATTTGCCAGTTATAGATACCCTCAACGATAACGGAACTCTCAATGAACTGTGTGAAATGCCCAATTATATAGGAAAAGACAGATTCTTAGTGAAAAAATTAGTGGTAGAAGACCTTACCAATGCAGGTCTTTTAGTAAAAACAGAAGCATTTACAACCCGAATAGGAAGGTCGGAAAGAACCAATTCCGTAGTAGAGCCAAAACTATCCACACAATGGTTCATGAAGATGAAACAAATCTCCCAAAAAGCCCATCAAGCTGTTGTCCAAGATGAAATTAAACTCTATCCTTCTAAATTTAAAAATACGTATTCTTATTGGATGGAAAACGTCCGAGATTGGTGTATCTCCCGCCAGTTATGGTGGGGACAAAGAATCCCTGCTTATTATCTCAATACAGACAATAAAAACGAGTTTATAGTCGCAGAAACAAAAGAAGAAGCACTCAAAATTGCCCAAGAAAACACCAAGAACAATTCCCTCACCCTCCAAGATATTCACCAAGATGAAGATGTTTTAGATACATGGGCATCCTCATGGCTCTGGCCTTTGGAAGTATTTCACGGCTTCGATGACAAGTGCTTTGATACAGACACGGGAAAAATAATGAAAGAAAAAAACCCTGCTATTCAATATTTCTATCCAACGGATACTTTGGTTACTGCACCCGAAATACTCTTTTTTTGGGTAGCAAGAATGATCATCGCAGGATACGAATACACAGGAGAAAAACCATTTAGAAATGTATACCTCACAGGAATAGTGCGAGATAAACAGGGAAGAAAAATGTCTAAATCCCTCGGCAATTCTCCTGACCCATTAGAACTTATTGAAAAATACGGCGCTGACTCCCTCCGAAGTGGAATGCTCTTCTGTTCTCCCGCAGGGAATGATTTGCTTTTTGATATATCCCTCATAGAACAAGGATGGAACTTTTCTCATAAAATATGGAACGCCTTCCGTCTCATAAAAAATTGGAAAACAGAAGATACACCATCTCCCCATCTGCTCGCAATAGAATGGTTTCAAAACACCCTCGCAAAATCCATACACGAAATAGAGGAATACTATCAAAAATTTAGAATATCCGATGCCCTCAAATGTCTCTATAAATTACTATGGGATGACTTTTGCAGCTGGTACTTAGAAATTATTAAACCCCCCTATTCTCAACCTATCGACTCGCAAACACTCAAAATAACAGAAGAATTTTTAGAAACCATACTCAAAATGTTACATCCCTTTATCCCATTTATCACCGAAGATATTTGGCAACAAATAAAAGAACGGAAGCAAGGCGAATCTATCACTATACAAGCATATCCATCCCTTCAAGAATATAATCCGTCTGTTATACAAACAATGGAACATATCTTTGAAACTATCACAAAATGCAGAGAAGTGAGAAATGTAAAAGGAATCCCCCAAAAAACAAACACAAAACTTATTATAAAATTACCCGAAGCGCAAGAATCTCCTTACAAAATCTACCAAAATACTATAAACAAACTCGCAAATGTTTCCATCTCTTTTGACCCACATTACGAAGCAAAGGGAGATGCATCTTTTCACATAAAAGGAACAGAATTCTTTATTCCATTAGATATGCCAACCGACTATAAGCAAGAAAAAATGAGAATAGAAAAAGAAATAGAGTATGCGAGGGGCTTTTTAGAATCTGTCAATAAAAAACTACAGAACGAAAAATTTATATCTACCGCACCCGAAAAGGTAATATCTTTGGAAAAAAAAAAACAAGAAGATGCTCAATTTAAAATTACTCTTTTAGAAAAACAGCTACAGGAACTTATGAAATTATGAGTTATGATACAGAAAAACTACGAAGGAATGAAATTATTATAAAAAATAAAATTAACCACGTTTCATGTTTCATTAATCACTAAACACTAATCAGTAATAATTACCTTTTCTGCCTT
>JASGCU010000076.1 GCA_030053935.1 Chitinophagaceae bacterium | reverse complement strand
CCTCATATTTTTGAATTCATTTTCAAAAAGGAGACATTATTTGGCAAATAATTAAGATCTTTTGGTAAATGATGTCCCTTTTTTACTTATCAGAGTATAAAAAAAGCCCACGTTTTATAACGTTGGCATGATTTTTTAAATTGGAAGTATATAAAAACACTGTACCAAAGCCGAAAGGGGTAACAAAAAAAACTTCTTTCAAGATTTTCATCTCAAAAGAAGTTTTGTATTGCTTGTTTGTAGGTTATAAAAGAGAGAATTTTCTTTTCACATCTTAGTGAAACTTTCCAAAAAATATGCCAAAATTATAGGACATACTGTTAAATGCTGTTTTTGAAAAAAAAGTTTCATCAACTCCTGTAACTAGTCTATACCCTACTCCTGCATTGAGGCGGATATATTTATGAATATTCAGTTGGACATCTACTTGAGGAGTAAAAACAAAAACTCTATCCCTATAATCAAGAGAACTTACCGCAGCAGGGTGGTGCCCTCCGTCTGTTCTGTCATTACCATTAGTAGATACGCTTCCGCTTCCAAACTTTCCGCTTACTATAAAATGCAGGAGCCAGTTTGGTTTTATTATTACTCCTGTGTAAAGTCCTCCGTGAGATAACCTATAGTTTTGTGAAATTCCATTTATCTCTTTGCTGACATTTCCCAAAGAATTTAGTCCGTATCCGCCAAAGAAAAATACTCTATTTATTAATGCTGCACCCGCTCCTCCTACAGAAGCAACAACATTCCCATCAAGAGATGATACTTCAATAATAGGTGCTCCAAATCCTCCCCAACTGGTATGAGACAGTTTATATCCTCCAAAGAGGGTGCTTGGGTATTTGTTAACCTTTACGGAATCTACTGTTTGGGCTGATGATAAAAATCCCATATGCAAAAAAACTACTATTACTATTCTTTTTTTCATATATTTTTTAATTATTACTTTATTTATTTAACTATATTTATTGATGTTTTTAATCCAAATGTTTGTATATTATAATTATTGTGCTGTAATGGAGTTTCATAATACGCCGTTAGATTCCAATTGATTCGGCTCAGAAATCTATTGGAGCTTGTATTTTTTTTGGATATTCCCACTTCTATCCGAAAAGTGGTGGCAAGGTAATCAAAAGCAGTGTTATTTATTTCTTGATTAGATGTTTCTATGTTCCCAAGTCTTTCAGTATCCTCACTATCATCCATAGGATTTGTTTTTTTAGAAGGTATGTATTTAGTGATTGCAAATGTAGATTTTTGTGATAGATTGCAGATAATATTTATCCCTGCTATGGTTCTCAAAGAATACTTTTCTGTAAGTGGTAGATGATAGCCAAGAGAGATGGGGAATTGAAGTGTTTGATAACTGATATCTAATCTATCGGGAATACTAATTTGATTGTTTGATTCATCAAAATAGGTATCGTATCTTTTTTTAATTGCAAAACGGTTGTCATATTTGATTTGGATGGTATTATAAAGAATTTCTGTGTTCAAGAACATAAAAGGATGAAACCACATCATATATTTTATTCCCGCCCCTCCTCCTAGACCACTTCCATCGTCATTGGTTATGCTACCATTTGCCACCGCTGATAATCCAAACTCGTGGGTTACTCCTCTTGCAAAATTTTGTTTTCGGACCACGAATAGATCCTTAAAGTCTTGCAAGGAATATTTTTTATTCTCCTTTTGTTCTATCTTTTTAGGAAGAGGAATATTTTTTTGTGTGATAATATGTATTTGATAGAGAGGCGTTGTTTCTACTGTAAATGGTTTATGGGGTATCAAATCTAATGTTCTGTCTTTATTATTTTGTGGTTTTTCAATAGATATTTCTTCTATTTTTTTTTCTTCTTTTCTGTTTTCTTCGGCAGTATATGGGTTGGGTTGGTTATTTTGGAGAGTGTTTTTGGGGATAATATTTTTTTCTTGGGGAGAGGAGTACCTTATGGGAATGGGATTTTTCTGCACATCTGTGTTATTATGTTGTGAAATTTGTGTTTCCGCATGTGTTATAGGATTATTTGTTTCCATAATAGGTTTTTGTGTTGTTATGGAATGAGGAGCATCTGTTTGCAATAATTTCTTGTCTTCTGCGGCTAATATTTGATTTTCATTTTGGAGAGAGAAGTATTGATAGGTAAGTACTCCTACAGAAATGAGAAGAAGCGCATTCGCAGCAATAGAAGCGATGAACATTTTTTTACTCATAAAGAGTTTTGATGCATTAGCTCGCAAAGCAAATTGTTCCCATCCTGATTCTACAGGTGTGGTATCTTCGTATTGAAGTAATTTCTCTTTTATAATGTCGTCTATTTTGTTATTTTCCATTATGTGTTATTTTTTTTTTTGTTTTTTCTGAAAGTAAGTGCATAAGTTTTCCTCTTGCCGCAGATAAATTAGATTTAGAGGTTCCCTCGCTTATTTGAAGCATATCCGCAATTTCATTGTGTTTATAGCCCTCTACTGCATATAAAACAAATACCGTTCTATAACTATGGGGTAATTTTTGAACACAATCCATTATATCTTCTTCGGCGAGCTGTGAAAATATATCGGGATTTACAGATTCATTTATATAAAGAATATTTTCTGTTACGTGTTCTTTATGTTTTTTATTTTTTCTATACTCATCTATAGCTGTAAAAACAACTATTTTTCTTAGCCAAGGTCTAAAAGGTTGGCTTGTATCAAAATTTTTTATATTTTGAAAGACCTTTAGAAAGGCATCATTGGTTATTTCCATCGCAGAATCTCTATTGTGGCAGTATCTCATCGCAATACTCATCGCATAATTAAAAAATAACTCATACAATTTTTTTTGTTGTGCGGGTTTATTTTTTTGACAGCCCTCTATTATCTCTATTTCTGTGTTTGTTCTAATGCTTAAAATAATGGTATTTGTTTAAAGTGAAACATATATACTTATTCGTTAAAAAAAACATATTGGTTGGGTAGGGGTATGTTTTTTTTGAATATTTTCAAAAAAGAGAGCATGTATCTATTATGCGAATATTTTGATTATTTGAGTCCTCCCCGAAAAATAGTTTTTACAGAAATACTGATAATCAAATCATGATAAATGTATCACAATGATTTTTCGAAGTAGATTCATAGATTAAAGAGTTATTATCTATTTTTAAGCAATAAAAAAAAGTTATTTGTGTGGTTCCTTGTTCATTTAAATAAAAATATTATATTGTATAATTTTAATTTTTATTATAATAGTTATTTAGATAGTGGTTATAAGGTAAAACAATGAAGTTAGTATTTTTTTTAAATATAGTATTTTTTTTTAGTTTGAATGTATATATATATGGGCAATCGACGAAGCAAGAGGATATTCTTAGTAGATTTGACGAGTTTGTTGGTTTATGGGACGATGAGGCAAAAAAACTGTCACAGTATGCGGGACTATCAGATTATTGTATGATTCCCTCGTATAAAGAGGATATAATTGAGATTTTAAATGGTATACATCATTATGATAGTATTATTTATAGAAATTTAAAGCAAAAAGAAAAGAATGAATCTTCACATGAGCTTCGGGTTTCTATAAAACAAATAGAGGATTTTGAAGGGAATTATAAACCAAAAATGTTTTTGAAAAAACTCAACAGTGAATGTGCTATGAGAAGAACTTTGGAATCAGAATATAAAAAAGGAATAGATAATGATTTAGGCGAGCAATCGTATGACGAAATGGTAGTGATAGTAGAATCGGATTTACGAAAGTATATCAGACATATTACAAAATTAGTAGATCATATAAAAAAACATTCTCATCATCTATTGCCCGAATAAGTGCCATTTTAGAATAATGTTTTGAATTTTTGAGAGTTTTTTTATCGTTTTGATTTTTAATAATAAACAGATACAGATTATAGACAATATATTTTAGGCAATGCTTCAGATACAACAATGAAATCAATATTATTCGTTATTACATTTTATGTTATTATTATGGGAGATACATATTCTCAAGAATTAAAAGACCCTACAGTGACGGAAATTTGGGAACCTGTGGTAAGAAAAATAGATCCGGGTAAACAATATGGAGATGTTCCATCAGATGCTCTCGTTCTTTTTAATGGGAAAAATTTAGATGTATGGGAATCTGTTAAAGGAGGAAAAGCACTTTGGGATATTTCTCAAGGGGCAATGTTAGTGAAACCTGGAACTGGAGATATTCGTACCAAACAATCTTTTGGAAGTGCGCAGCTCCATATAGAATGGAAATCTCCATCGGGGATAAAAGGAGAAGGGCAAGGAAGAGGAAATAGTGGTATATTTTTACAAGAAAGGTATGAAGTTCAGGTATTAGATAGTTATGAAAGTAAGACGTATTCTAATGGACAAGCGGGGTCTATTTATAAACAATACCCGCCCTTAGTAAATGCTACCAAATCACCCGGAGAATGGCAGACCTACGATATTATTTTTAAAGCACCTGTTTTTAACGAAAGAGGAGAGGTAACCCACCCTGCAACAGTAACAGTCCTTCATAACGGGGTACTTATTCAAAACAATGTAACACTATGGGGAGGAACAGAATACAGAGGGCTTCCCACTTATAGAGCACATGGAAAAGCTCCCATTATTCTACAAGATCATGGTGATTTAGTAGAATATAAAAATATTTGGATAAGAGAATTGTAATATTTCTTATTATGAAAAAATGAAAGATATTATATACAAAGAATTGAAAGAAGCAGAGCAATTATTACAATTATTTCTTTCATATAATGATAACATAGAAAAAATAGAAAAAGCATCTGTGATTATGTCTGAATCTATTTCGATGGGTAAAAAGATAATATCTTGTGGCAATGGAGGATCTCATTGTGATGCTATGCATTTTGCAGAAGAACTCACGGGACGTTATCGGGAAAATAGAAAGTCCCTTCCCGCAATAGCTATTTCTGATCCCGCATATATTACATGTGCAGGAAATGATTTTGGGTATGAATATATTTATTCCCGATTTTTAGAAGGTATTGGACAAGAAGGAGACGTTTTATTAGGAATAAGTACCAGCGGGAATTCTAATAATATCGTAAAAGCAGTAGAAACAGCCTCTCAAAAAAAAATGAAAGTGATATTATTGACAGGAAGAGATGGAGGAATGCTTGCTCAAAAAGGTGATGTAGAAATCAGAGTGCCTCATTTTGCATATGCAGATAGAATACAAGAAATCCACATTAAAATAATTCATATTTTAATACTACTTATAGAAAAACAGTTGTACTATACCATATAAAAAATGCTTTCAAAAACTTATGGGAGTTCTGTTTATGGAGTGAATGCTTCTATAGTAACAATAGAAGTAAATGTAGGGCAGGGAGTGAAGTTTTACATAGTTGGATTACCAGATAATGCCGTAAAAGAAAGTCAGCAAAGAGTAGAGTCATCTATTAAACATTTCGGGTATAAAATGCCGCGAGAAAAGACAGTGGTGAATATGGCCCCCGCAGATGTAAAAAAAGAAGGAAGCGACTATGACCTTCCCATAGCTTTGGGAATACTACATGCTTCGGGACAAATTTTCACAGAAGAATTGGATAAATATATCATAATGGGAGAACTATCATTAGATGGGGTTTTACGTCCTATTAGTGGGGTACTTCCTATAGCTATAGAAGCAAGAAAGAGACACTTCAAGGGTTTTATCCTTCCAAAACAAAACGCATCCGAGGCTGCAATAGTAGATAATTTAGATGTCATAGGAGTGAATGATATAAGAGAAGCTATTCAATTTGTAGAAGGGGCTCTCTCTATAGAACCTGTTAAAAAAGATACTCGGACAATGTTTCAAGATAATCAAGAGAATTATTCTGAAGATTTTTCTCAGGTGCAAGGACAAGAAAACATAAAAAGATCCTTTGAAATAGCAGCAGCTGGTGGGCATAATGTAATAATGATAGGACCACCCGGAGCGGGGAAGACAATGCTCGCAAAACGCCTTCCATCTATACTTCCTCCACTTACTATATTAGAATCCTTAGAGACCACAAAAATACATTCTGTAGCAGGAAAATTAAACGAAAATACTTCTCTTATATCTCTCAGACCATTCCGCTCCCCTCATCATACCATATCCGATGTAGCCCTTGTAGGCGGTGGAGGAAATCCTAAACCAGGCGAAATATCTCTTGCAAATAATGGAGTGCTTTTTTTAGATGAACTCCCCGAATTTAAAAGAACTGTATTAGAAGTAATGAGACAACCCTTAGAAGAGAGAAAAATAATTATATCCCGAGCAAAGGTTTCTTTAGAATTCCCTGCCAATTTTATGCTTGTCGCAAGCATGAACCCTTGCCCATGCGGCTACTACAACCACCCTGAAAAAGAATGTGTTTGCCCACCAGGAGCCGTTCAAAGATACCTCAATAAAGTGAGTGGCCCCCTTTTAGATAGAATAGATTTACACGTAGAGGTTACCCCTGTGACTTTTGACGAAATGACCAACACAAGACGGAACGAAACCAGCGCAGAAATTAGAAAAAGAGTCATCAAAGCCCGAAACATGCAAACAAAAAGATTTTCTGATAGCCCACATATATTCAATAATGCAATGATGCCCGCACATATAGTAAAAGAAATATGTCAAATCAACGAAATAGGAAAAAACCTCTTAAAAAAAGCAATGGAAAGATTAGGATTATCAGCCCGGGCTTATGACAGAATCTTAAAAGTAAGCAGAACAATAGCAGACCTTGCAGAATCCGAAGAAATAAAAATAGAACATATAGCAGAAGCAATTCAATACAGAAGTTTAGACAGAGAAAACTGGGCAGGGTAACTTCAGAACCCTTCTCTCTCAATAATAAAATGTATATCTTGAGCACCTTAATAAGAAACTTTATAAACTATGAAAGTATTTATCAGCACTCTACCTCTCTGTTGCAATAGTTTTTTCCATTATACTCAATGGTTACGATAATTAAATATTCATTCATACAACATGGAACCAAAGAGATTAATTCGTTTTGATTGGGCAATGAAAACTCTCTTGAGAGATAAAGCCAATTTTGATATATTAGAGGGTTTTTTATCCGCCCTATTAGAAGATGATAACATAAAAATATTATCTTTATTAGAGAGCGAAACTAACCAAACTCATGAATTTGATAAATTTGTTCAGGTGGATTTATTGGTAGAAGATAGCGCACACCGAAAGATATATATTGAAATTCAAAACACCCGTGAGATAGATTTTTTAGAAAGTTTATTATACTCGTCCTCCAAAATAATCGTTGACCATCAAACATTAGGAGAAAACTTTTCGAATATTAGCAAAGTAATATCCATCAGTATTTTATATTTTAATTTAGGAGATGGCAGTGATTATTTATACAAAGGAATAACAGAATTTAAAGGACTTAATAATGGTGAACGATTAGTAATAAGGGAAAAAACAGAAATACCTGAAAGTCTATCTCTTAAATACAGTTTTAAAGACAAAGATATCTTTCCCGAATATTATTTAATAAATGTAGATAGATATAAAAATCAGATAAAAAAAAACATAGACGAGTGGATATATTTGTTTAAGAATAGCGAAGTAGCACAAGGATCCATTTCTAAAAATATAAGAAAAACAGAAAAGAAGCTCTTAGAAATGAATATGGGACGAGAGGAAAAGAAAAACTATGAGCGTTATTTACGATATGTTACAAGAGAAAAAAGCGGCATACGAACTGCGAGAATAGAAGGAAAAAAAGAAGGAAAAAAAGAAGGAAAAGCAGAAGAAAAAATAAAAGGAATTATAAAAGCTCTCAAAAGAGGAAAACTTACACTTACCGAAATAGCAGAGGACTTTGAAGTTTCTTTAGAATTTGTAATACAATTAAAAAAAGAAAATAATCTCTAAAAGAGAGGTAACGAAACAGTATTTATGGTACTTTCAGGATTAGATTGGTTTATAATAGCAATTTTTTTTGTTATAGTAGTAGGCATAGGTACTTACGGCGCTAGAACAGCAGGAAAAAATGCATCAGAGTTTTTTTTAGGAGGAAGAGAAATGCCTTGGTGGCTTTTAGGGGTATCTATGGTTGCTTGTACTTTTTCAGCAGATACGCCAAATTTAGTTACAGGAATGGTTAGAGAAGATGGTGTAGCAAAAAACTGGGCTTGGTGGGCTTTTCTCATCACAGGGATGATTACAGTTTTTATATATGCGAAACTTTGGAGACGTTCTCATGTTATGACTGATTTAGAATTCTATGAACTTCGCTACGGAGGAAAATACGCTTCTTTTTTACGTTGCTTCCGTTCACTTTATTTAGGCATTTTTTTTAATTGTCTTATTATGGGAACGGTCACCCTTGCCGCTATAAAAATAGGACAGATTATGTTAGGGATAGAAAACCCTGTTATTATAGTAATAGGGGCTTCTATAGGAGTAGTTATATACGCTACTTTAGGCGGACTCAAAGGTATTATTTGGGCAGATTTTTTTCAATATTCTGTAGCTATGTTAGGAGCGGTAGTTGCTGCAATTGCTGCTGTATGTGATCCTCGAGTGGGTGGAATAGAGAACCTCTTAGCACACCCAAATGTAGTCCATAAAATAAATATGATACCTTCTTTTGATGATCCAAAACAATTTATCCCCCTCCTCATTATTCCTATAGCAGTCCAATGGTGGTCTGTATGGTATCCTGGTGCAGAACCAGGGGGAGGTGGATATATTGCACAAAGAATGCTTGCCGCAAAAGATGAAAAAAATGCTATTGGAGCAACTCTTTTTTTTAATTTTGCTCATTACGCACTTCGTCCATGGCCATGGATAATAGTAGCACTTGCTTCTCTTATAATTTTTCCTGATTTGAACTCTATAAAACAAAGTTTTCCAAGTATATCTGACAATTATTTAGGGCATGATATTGCCTACCCAGCCATGCTTACCCTTTTAGAAAACGGGTGGCGAGGATTAGTCGTTGCCTCTATTATCGCAGCATATATGTCTACCATAGGAACCCACTTGAATTGGGGATCCTCTTATGTCGTACATGATTTTTATGCAAGATTTGTCAATAAAAATTCTACGGATAAACAACAGGTCTTTGTGGGCAGGATAACAACCATACTACTCATGGTCTTAGCAGCTTTTTTTTCTCTTACTCTATTAGAAAATGCTACTCAAGCATTTGATATACTCCTTTTATCAGGCGCAGGAACAGGATCTATTTATTTATTACGATGGTTTTGGTGGAGAATCAATGCATTAGTAGAAATTGTAGCAATGGTAGTAGCAACAGTACTATCATTTATATTGGTGCTGTGGCTTCCTGCAGAGTATTTAGAAAATACCTATTTAGATATATTTTCTACCCGATTAATAATTTCTCTCGTGAGTGTAACTACTGTATGGTTACTCGTCGCTTTTTTTACCAAACCAGAGTCAAAAGAAGTGTTATACAATTTTTATAAAAGAACACAACCCGGAGGACCCGGATGGAAAAAAATAATAGAACAGGCATCTCGTGAAGGTATTTCTCTGCAAAATGAAACAGATAAAGCATGGCAAATGCCACTCCAAATCTTACTCGTATTCTTAGGCTGTATAGCAATATACTCTTCTCTTTTTGGAATAGGTTTCTTGGTATATAGAAATATTCCATTGGGAATATTTCTTTTGATAGTTTCTTTTCTGTCCACCTATTTATTATTTAAAAACTTTCAAAAATTATAACCTATATTCGTACTTAATTTTATCTCTTATTGATTTCAATTATGAAGTTTTTGTATTTATTTGGTATTTGCAAGAGAAGTTTCTGCAAGAAAATTTATACAAAATGATCCACCTCAAAATACATTTCCACACACTTGTCACCTTGTAACTATTTGATTATCCATATCTTTTAAACCCAATATTTCTGTAAAAAGAATTTTGAGGAGGAGTATCAAATAACAAATATGACACAATTAAAAATGACACCATTTTATCTAAAAGCAAAGAAATAAAATAATGAATAATTTTAAAATAGAAAGTAATCTATACATTATAAGTAAATAACAAAAAAGAATGGTATGTATATTTTTTAAAACAACTTCTAAGGCAAAAACACCACATACATTTTGCGAAAACAAACTTATGTATGAGCAACAATTTTATAACTACCCTGCCATTATTCAAATCCAATATACTTGTTTTTAAAACCAAATGTGCTCAAAATCAATGAGAGAACACGTCTATTCATACTCATGTTAAAATGAAAATATACCAAAATAAAAATAATAATAACAAAACATGCAATCAAATAAAATCACAACAGGATCTGTATTAATAGCGTTTGGAATAATTTATGGAGATATTGGAACAAGCCCATTATATGCACTAAAAGCTGTGATTGGAACAAAACAAATCACCGAAGATTTAGTGTATGGTGGAGTTTCAGCAATTTTTTGGACACTCCTTATTCAAACTACTATCAAATACGTTTGGCTTACCCTGAAAGCAGACAATCAAGGAGAAGGAGGAATTTTTTCCTTGTACGCCCTCGTAAAAAAATACAATAAAAAACTCACTATATTTGCACTCATCGGAGCAACAGCTCTCTTAGCAGACGGAATACTAACCCCACCCATCTCTGTATCTTCCGCAATAGAAGGATTGGGAAACGTGGAAGGATTGAATACAATATTTGTACCCGGAAGCAAAATAACTATTGCAGTCATTATCATAATTTTATCTTTATTATTTGTATTCCAGCACTTCGGTACCCATACTATAGGAAAATACTTTGGGAAAATAATGTCTGTATGGTTTTCTATGCTTTTTATAGTAGGATTTTATAATATATTTCACCATATAGAGATACTAAAATCTTTAAATCCTTATTATGCCTATAAGTTATTAGTAGAATACCCTGGTGGTTTTTGGATTTTATCGGCTGTATTTTTATGTACTACCGGAGCAGAGGCATTATACTCAGACTTAGGGCATTGTGGTCTAAAAAATATTAGAATCAGCTGGTTTTTTGTAAAAATAAGCTTACTTACAAATTACCTAGGACAGGCAGCATGGCTCCTACACCAACCATCTCAATACTTAGACGGAAAAAATCCATTTTTTGGAATGACGCCAGAATGGTTTTTATTACCAAGCATTATTATCGCAACCTTAGCTGCAATAATAGCTTCACAAGCATTGATAAGCGGTTCTTTTAGCCTTATTAACGAAGCAATAAACTTAAACTTTTGGCCAAAAGTAGCAGTAAGCCAACCATCAGAAAGTAAAGGACAACTCTATATCCCGAGTATAAATAAACTATTATGGATTGGATGCGTAATAGTAGTTCTTTACTTTCAATCATCAGAAAACATGGAGGGAATATATGGGTTTTTTATCACCATTACTATGCTTATGACCACAGTATTACTTACATTTTTTTTGTTATACAAAAAAAAATGGAACAAAGTATTTGTTTATTCCATCATATCCATATTTTTTACTATAGAAATAACTTTCTTTATTTCAAATCTTATAAAACTAAAAGATAACTACATAATGCTATTTTGTGCTATCATCATTTTTGTAATAATGTACACATGGTGGTACGCAAAAAAAATAAATAATAAGTTAATTCATTTTGTTAAACTGAACGACCATCTCAAAATGATGTCTGAATTAGGAGCAGATTACAACATTCCAAAGTTCTCCACTCATCTTATTTATATTACAAAAGCAAACTTATTTTATGAAATAGAAGAAGAAATTATCCATTCTATATTTTCTAAAAAGCCAAAAAGAGCCGATGTGTATTGGTTCTTAAAAATATATAGAACGAACGAACCATACACTCTCAACTATACCGTAAAAAAACTCGTAAATGATACAGTTATCAAAGTAAATATCAATATAGGATTCAAAATACAACCGAGAACAGAACTCTATTTTAAAAAAGTCGTAAAAGACCTAGTAAAAAGTGAAGAACTCAAACTCAAAATCACTCCCGATGGTTCTACTAAATATAACCCAGAACCTGACTTTAAGTTTATAACTATAGAAAAGTTTCTATCCGTAGAAAATGAATTTAAATTGAAAGAAGATTTTTTCCTGAACATTTATTTTATGCTAAAAAAAATCAGCCAAAAGGATGAAGATACCTTTGGTCTAGACAAGGATGACTTGATAAAAGAATACAAACCTTTAATATACAGCCCTATAGAAAATATAACACTAACAAGGCATTACAATGACTAAGGCATTAGGTGGGTTCTAAAAATT
>JASGCU010000075.1 GCA_030053935.1 Chitinophagaceae bacterium | reverse complement strand
ATAGAATTATCTTTTAATTTGCAATATTTTTCTGACGGTAGTAATTTTTTTAATAAAATTATTTTATTTACTTTTATCAAAAGAAATTAAAGAAATTCAATATGATTATTTCATTATATTAAGATACACATTAAAAAAATAGAATCGAGGTGTAGCGCAGCCAGGTTAGCGCACCACGTTAGGGACGTGGGGGTCGGAAGTTCAAATCTTCTCACCTCGACTTTATATTTTATAATACCTATAAAAAAAGAGTTTTCATATCGGATACAAATATGAAATAGAGTATTAAAAAAAATCTAAAAAACATGCTACATCTATAGTAGAAATAGAATATTATCAAATATATGAGAAAAAATGAATCACAAAAAGATATAGAGTTATTTAATTTTTTATCATCCAAAACTTTTGTTAATCCTTGGATTACAAAAAAAGTTACAGATTATAAAATTATACAATCTGTTTTAGATAATACATCTAAAGCTCAAAACCAAGAAAGAGGAGAGCCTGATTTTATTTATGTAAATGAAAAAAATAAATTACTTATTTTAGTAGAGAATAAAGATTCTATTTCTGATCATAGTTCCACAAATAATATACTTAATCCTAAAAAATATGCGATAGATGGGGTAAAACATTATTTATCTTTTTTTACAGAAAATAATTTAAATAGAAAAGATGAAACTACAAAAAACTATTTTAAAGATTGGAATTTTGTAGGCATTGCATGTTCTGGAGATGTTAATGAAATATACAATCACACTATAGATACTTTTATAGTGAAAGGAAATGATATTGAAAATATTAATAGAAATGAAATATTAGATGAAGTGGATTATCTTTCTTATTTTGAAAATATTGATTTAGAGATATTATCTACTGAAATATCAAAGTCTTCAAAAGAATTAAATAAAATTTTAAGAAATTTAGATTCTCAAAAAAGACCTATTTTGATAAGTGCTTTAATGATATGTCTCTTTGATAAAAAAGGAAACAAAACAGATTTTGTAAATGGTTTTATAAATTGGGATATATCTACTATCATTAATAATATTCCACTTACATTAAAAAATATTTTAGAAAATGAAAATATTGAAAATAAAAAGATTGAAGTCTTATTAAATGAGTTAGCCTTTTTAAAAACAGACAAGGATTTAACAGAAACAAATATATTAAAAGATATTTTACAAGAATTAAACGAAAAAGTTATACCTCTTTTTAAAACAAAATCCTCATATGATATTATTGGAAAATTTTATGAAGAATTTTTACGATATGCTGGAGTAGCAAATGTAAAAAAGGGTATTGTTTTGACACCTAATCATATTACTACTTTATTTACCGAGTTAATTGACTTAAAATATAATGATATAATTTTAGACCCTGCTTGTGGAACAGGTGCCTTTTTAATAGCAGGAATGAATAAAATAATTCAAGAAATAGATAATTCTAAAATACCAAATAAAGAAAAATTAAAAGAACAAGTTAAGCAAGAACAATTGCTAGGATTTGAAAAAAGTAGCACGATGTACACTTTGTCTATATCTAATATGTTATTTAGAGGTGATGGAAAATCTAAAATATATAATGAGGATTTTTTTGATGAAAAAGCTTTACAAATAATTAAAGATATAAAACCAACAATTGGTTTTGTAAATCCACCATATGGTGGAAAAGATAATAAAGAAAATCCAACTAAAAAAGAAATTCAATTCTTGGAATTATTATTAGATAATTGTAGTAGATATGTGGTGATGATTGCTCCTTTATCCACTTATTTTAAGGATGAAAATATAAGAGCCAGAATATTAAGCAAACATACTTTAAAATATGTTATCAATATGCCAATAGAATTGTTTCAACCAAATGCTTCTACAAATACAGCAATTGCAGTTTTTGAGACAAATATTTCACACGGAGATAAAAAAGTGGTTTTATATGATTTAAAAGATGATGGATTAATTTTGTCTAAAAACAAAGGTAGAACGGATACTTTAAATAAATGGGTAAATATTAAAAATGATTTATTAGAAAAAATAAAAAATCCAGAAAAATACAATGATAATATTAATGTAGTTTATACAAAAATTACCGCAGACGATGAATGGATTATTCAAGCTCATAGTAAGACTGATTATAGCCAATTATCAGAAAGAGATTTTGAAAATACACTTAAAGAGTATGTAATATTTAAAACAAAATTGAAATTGGGTTTAATAGATAAAGATTTAAAAGAAGTTGATTTATTTGATTTGTTTAGAAGTGATAACTTTATTAATATTAAAAATATACATGATAGCAGTAACACTAAAATTGAAAAGCAAAATTTTCAAGAGTTTACTCTCAAAGATTTATTTGAAGTAAAAGGGTCTGGAGGTAATGCTACTCAATTTGAAATTTCGGCAGGAGAATATTTATATGTTACTACTAGCAATAAAAACAATGGAGTAAATGGAACATCAAATATTTTCACCCAAGAAGGAAATGTGATAACTATAGATAGTGCCACTAATGGAAAAGCATTTTATCAAGAGAATAATTTCATTGGCTCGGATCATGTAGAAGTAATTATTCCCAAAGATTTTATACTTAATAAATATACTAGTTTATTTTTTGTTACGATTTTAAATAAAGAATGTTTTAGATACAATTATGGTCGTAAAAGAAATCAAACACGAATTAAAAATCAAAAACTTTTCTTACCAGTAAAACAAAATAACGAAATAGATTTTGAATATATGGAAAATTATATAAAATCTTTACCTTATTCTCACCTTCTTTAAAAAAATAATATTTTTTACATTTCTATAAAAAAAAAAATTCATACCATCTTAAATATTTTACGGTGAACATACACAAGACATATATTGTAAAACAAGAAGAAGATTTTGACGAAATCGCAAAATTTCTCGTAAAAATAGATGGGAAACCATCTGTATGGCTGTTTATAGGAGAATTAGGAGCAGGAAAAACTACCTTCATAAAGTATCTTGCTAAAAACTTACAAGTGATAGATAATGTCACAAGTCCTACTTTTTCTCTTATAAACGAATACCTTACCGTTGATAACAAAAAAATATACCATTTTGATTTTTATAGAATAAATAATGAAATAGAAGCCGCTGAAATAGGATTAGATGACTATTTTTACAGTGGTAATATATGCTTTATAGAGTGGTTTGAAAGAGTTTCCTCTACTGTTTCCCATGATCAATCTATATTTATAACTATTAATATCATAGAAAATAATTGGAGAGAAGTCATCGTCAGTATCAATTTTTAATTCTTTTGTTTAATAAATGAGTTCTTTTGTAGAATATATAATAGTAGGACAGGGATTAGCGGGAACACACGTAGCATTAGAACTTTTAAGGAGAAGAAAAAGCATTTTGATAATTGACAATAACAATCCCGCATCTGCATCTAGAGTGGCTTCGGGGCTTTATAACCCCATCACGGGCAAAAGATTGGTAAAAACATGGATGGCAGATGTTTTTTTTAAAGATATAGAAACATTCTATCAAAGATTAGAAAACCAACTCAACGCCTCTTTTCTCAATCCCCTTCCACTCTACATCCCCTTTTTATCTATCAAAGAACAAAATGATTGGGAAAGCAAACTCCACGAAGAATCATACATTCCCTACATTGATAAGATACTTTTCACCTCATCACACGAACAAATTCATAGTCCTTTTGGAGGGATGATGCTCAAAAAAACAGGTTTCTTGGACACAAAAACATTTCTGAATAGTGCTAAAAAGTATTTTCAAGAACATAAAAGTATCAGAGAAGAGGTATTTGAAGACTATTTTTTAAAAATCACAAAAAAAAAAATTAATTACAAAGATGTTACAGCTGAATACCTCATTCTTTGCCGTGGAGAACAAGAATTAGAAGGTACCATCTTTCCAAAAATCCCCATAATACCCGTGAAAGGAGAATTACTCACTACAAAATTAAACTGCCACTTTCATACTATCGTCAATAGAGGATGTTTTTTGATACCACAAAAAGAAAATATATGCAAAATAGGAACTACTTACGAATGGGAAAACAGAACACATACACCAACCCTACAAGCACAAAAGACAATCTTACAGAATCTCGCTAAATTCTACAAAGGAACAATAGAAATAATAGACCATACCGTCGGTATAAGACCAACAGTTCCCGACAGACGACCTATTTTAGGAAATCATATACATTATAAAAACATGTATATATTGAATGGATTGGGAACTAAGGGAGTGAGCATCGCTCCTTACTGTGCTCATGTTTTGATAGATAATATTATTCTCAATATCCCCATTCCCAATGAATTAAATGTACAAAGATATGTGTAATGTTTATTTATTTTGCAAAAAAAGAGGATACTTCTCCCAGATATAATCTCTTTTTCATTGCATCTCTTCGTTTTTATTTTTTGTTTAATAACCATGTAGATACACAGTTTCTTTTCCATATTTCTATGTGGTTATAAAAAAATGAGAGAATGGTGAGGATATTTTATGTATTCTCAAGTTACCAGCCAAGTTACTTCCCTTGGTTGCCACTTAATAAGAAGAGTTCTTATATTTTCTTATATGCTTTATAGTTGTTGTATGTATAGATTTTTTTACTTTATAAGAAATATAAAGTCAAAGCCGTATTTTGAAAAAACAAACGAGTTTTTCGTTTATAAATCATTGAAATACGGAGAAAGAGTAAAAAAAATTATTATTATTGTTATTTTACATAAACAATACTTTTGAACAAAAAAACCTTATTAAATAAGTAAAATGAAAGGAGAAAAAGAGAACATAATCCCGATAGATATCGTAGAAGAGATGAAAACTGCCTACATAGATTATTCTATGTCAGTTATTGTTTCAAGAGCATTGCCCGATGTGAGAGATGGCTTAAAACCCGTTCATAGAAGAGTATTATATGGAATGTTAGAATTGGGAGTGACTTATAATAAAGCATATAAAAAATCAGCTCGTATAGTAGGAGAAGTATTAGGTAAATATCACCCGCATGGGGACGCTTCTGTTTATGACACTATGGTCCGTATGGCTCAAAATTGGTCGCTGCGGTATCCATTAGTAGACGGACAAGGGAACTTTGGAAGTATGGACGGGGATTCCCCTGCGGCGATGCGTTATACAGAAGCCCGATTGAAAAAAATAACAGACGAGATGGTAGCAGATATTAACAAAAAAGCAGTAGATTTTCAACCAAATTTTGATGATTCTTTGGAAGAACCTACCGTTTTCCCTGCAAAAATACCGAACCTTTTGGTGAACGGAAGCTCAGGGATAGCAGTTGGAATGGCTACCAATATGCCACCCCATAACCTCACAGAAATCATAAACGGAACTATTGCTTACATAGAAAATAATGATATAAGTATTGAAGAACTTATGAATTATATAAAGGCGCCTGACTTTCCAACAGGAGGTATCATATACGGAACGAGCGGTATCAGGTCAGCATTTATGACAGGTAAAGGTAAAATCGTCATTAGAGCCAAACTGAGTATAGAAGCTTTGAAAAATGGAAGGGAGCAAATTGTTATAACAGAAATTCCCTACCAAGTCAATAAAGCTTCTATGATAGAAAAAACAGCCCAATTAATTCAAGAAAAAGTAATTGAAGGGATCACGGAAGTTCGTGATGAATCTGACCGAGATGGGCTTCGGATAGTGTATGAGCTCAGAAAAGATGCCATTGCTCAAATAGTAGTCAATAAACTCTATAAATATACCCAACTACAAACACAGTTTGTAGTAAATAATGTAGCATTAGTAAAAGGAAGACCGCAAACCCTCCATCTCAAAGACCTCATAAAAAATTATATAGAACACAGACACGATGTTATTATCAGAAGAACAAAGTTTGACCTTGAGGAAAGCCAAAAAAAAGCCCATATACTAGAAGGGTATATTATTGCTTTAGACCATTTAGATCAAGTAATAACACTGATTAGGTCCTCATCCGATACAGAACAAGCAAAAATAGGACTTATGAATACGTTTCAACTCTCCGAAATCCAATCAAAATCTATATTAGAGATGCGACTTCAACGACTTACAGGGTTAGAAAGAAATAAAATAGAAAAAGAGTATGAAGAAATAAAAAAAATCATACAGAACCTTCAAGAAATACTCGGTAGTTTTTCTATCCAAATGTCAGTTATCAAAAATGAACTCATAGAATTAAGAGAAAAATTTGGTGATGAAAGAAGAAGCGTGATAGAACCGAATGCAGAAGAATTTGACGAAGAAGATATGATAGAAAACAATCAAATGGTTATCACCATATCTCACCAAGGATATACCAAAAGAACATCTCTCGCAGAATATAAAATACAAGGGCGTGGAGGGATAGGAACAAAATCTGCTTCTACCAAAGAAGAAGATTTTACGGAACACTTATTGGTAGCCAATAATTTGGATTATCTTTTTATATTTACCAGCAAAGGCAGAATGTTTTCTATTAAAGCATATAAAATACCTGAAAGCTCTAAAAATTCACAAGGAAGGGCTATCCAAAATATAATCCCCATAGAAGAATCTGATAAAGTAAGAAATGTAATCAATGTCAGAAATTTAGATAATATAGAATTTATAGAAAGCCACTATATCGTTTTATGTACTACAAATGGAATTATCAAAAAAACACTACTCAAAGAATTTTGTAAATTTAGAACAGGATGGATAAACGCTATTACTATAAATGAAAATGACGAACTATTAGATGTACAACTTACCAACGGAAATAATGAAATCGTTCTTGCTTCAAGAGACGGACAAGCAATACGTTTTCACGAAAAAGAAGTCAGATCTATGGGCAGAACCGCTATGGGAGTTATAGGTATGCAATTTAAAAATGAAGAAGATACCCTTATAGGTATGGTTTGCGTAACCGATCCAAAAACAGAATTATTAGTCGTATCAGAACAAGGGTATGGAAAACGCTCCGCAATAGAAAGCTATAGAATAACTCACCGAAACGGTCAAGGTGTTAAAACATTAGATGTGACTGAAAAAACGGGAAAATTAGTTGCGATAAAAGAAGTATCCCCTACTGATGAACTTATGATTATCAATAAATCAGGAATAGCCATTCGTATGCTTCTCAATAAAATTAGAATAACCGGAAGAATAGCCCAAGGAGTACGACTTATAAAATTATACGAAGGAGACGCAATAGCAAGTGTAGAAAAAATTCAAACCTTAGATGCACCGCTTCCATCTGATAATGAATATGTAGGTACAGAAAATATAGAATTAGAAGTACATGAAGGAACAGAAAATACTACAGAATCATAAATAATAATGCTTTTTTTGAATCATATTGCATATATTTACTATATTCTTGTTATTTTTTTATTATGTACCAATAGCATATTTTAATATCAATTTTATACCCGATTACCAAAAGATTTAGTTAAAAAATGGGATTTACTACCAAAAAAGAAGAGAACTTTTATTATTTAGATGAGGGGAATGGAGAAGTGTTACTTTTATTGCATGGGTTATTTGGTTCTTTAAGCAATTGGGATGCTGTTGTGAAATATTTTAGCACACAATACAGGGTTATTATACCCGTTTTACCAATAACTACACTACCTTATAAGTCCGGGTTAGAAGAATTGGTATCTTTCGTAGAAAGTTTTATTCTTTTAAAACAACTTAATAGTTTTACTTTAGTAGGAAACTCTTTAGGAGGACACATATCGCTTATGTACACCCTTAAGCATCCCGATAAAGTAAAGAAACTTGTCCTTACCGGTAGCTCAGGGCTTTTTGAAGCGGGGATGGGAAGTTCTTTTCCTAAGCGAGGAAATTATGACTATATAAAAGAAAAAACAAAGCACACTTTTTATGACCCCAATATTGTCACAGAAGACATGATTCTTGAAATAATGGAAACCCTAAAAGACAATAGCAAATGCTTGAATATAATAAAAATGGCAAAATCAGCTCAAAGAAAAAATATGTCTCAAGAATTATCTCAAATAACAACTACCACTCTTTTAATATGGGGCTTAAATGATACAATAACCCCACCAATTGTTGCTCATGAATTCCATTCTCTCCTCCCACATTCTACTCTTCATTTTTTAGACCACTGTTGTCATGTTCCCATGATGGAAAAGCCCAACGAATTTAATGAACTCCTTATGAACTTTTTAAAAAATAAATAATAATTAAAAAACAAAAAAGAAAAATATGCTATCTGTCAATAATATAACCCTGCAATTCGGAAAGAGAGTGTTATTTGATGAAGTAAATATAAAATTTACGAGTGGAAATTGCTATGGAGTTATAGGTGCAAACGGAGCCGGAAAATCTACCTTCTTAAAAATACTATCGGGTGAAGTGAAACCAACAAAAGGTGATATTTCCATTGAACCAAATAAAAGAATGGCAGTACTACACCAAAACCACTTTGAATTCGATGAATTTTCTGTATTAGATACTGTTATAATGGGTCATAAAAAACTATGGAGCATTGTAAAAGAAAAAGAAGAGTTATACTCCAAATCAAATTTTTCTGAAAAAGATGGTATAAGAGCATCCGAACTAGAAAATGAGTTTGCAGAATTAGACGGATGGAATGCAGAATCAGATGCAGCCAACCTCCTCAGTGGTCTTAATATACAAGAAAATATCCACCAACATAAAATGAAACAACTCACCGGAGGAGAAAAAGTACGTATCCTTTTAGCACAAGCACTTTTTGGTAACCCCGATATTCTTATTTTAGATGAACCTACTAATGATTTGGATATACATTCTATTAAGTGGCTAGAAGATTTTTTATTGGAATTCCAAAATATGGTCATTGTAGTATCACATGACAGACATTTCTTAGACACCGTTAGCACCCATACATTAGATATTGATTATAATGAAATACGAATCTTTACAGGAAATTACAGTTTCTGGTACCAATCCAGCCAATTAGCCCTTCAACAAAAAAACGTTACTCATAAAAAAGCAGAAGAAAAAATAAAAGAACTCCAAGAGTTTATAGCTCGCTTTAGTGCAAATGCTTCTAAATCAAGACAAGCAACAAGCAGAAGAAAACTTATAGAAAAAATTAACGTGGAAGAAATAAAACCATCCAGTAGAAAATACCCAGGCATAATATTTACACAAAACAGAGTACCAGGAGACCAAATATTAGAAGTAAAAGAACTTTCTAAATTTATTGAAGGGAAAACCATATTCCAAGATATAGACCTGTTTGTAAATAAAGGAGATAAAATCGCTTTTTTAAGTAAAGAAAGCACCATTATTACTACCTTATTTAAAATATTGGCGAACGAACTTGCTGCTGACAAAGGAAGCTTTAAATACGGACAAACCATAACCATCGCATACCTACCAAATGAAAATACTCATTTTTTTCAATCAGAACTCAACTTAGTAGATTGGCTGAGACAATATTCTGATGCAGAAAAAGACGAACAATATATAAGAGGTTTTTTAGGACGAATGCTCTTTTCAGGCGAAGAAGTATTCAAAAAATGTAGTGTTTTATCCGGAGGAGAAAAAGTCCGCTGTATGCTTTCCAAAATTATGCTAAGCGGTGCTAATTTACTTATATTAGATGAGCCAACCAATCATTTAGACCTAGAATCTATACAAGCTCTCAATAACGGATTGATAAACTTCCCAGGTATTATTTTATTTACTTCTCACGATAGAGAATTTACAAATACCATAGCAAATAGAATAGTAGAAATTTCCTCAAAAGGATTTTTAGATAAATTAGTTCCCTTTGATGAATTTATGGAAAATGAAGATATAATAGCACAGAGACAAAAACTGTACTGACCTTTTATCTATAACAAAAGATGAGCCCCCTCCGAAAAATTTCTTTTTCAGAGGGGACCCTCTCTTTAACTGTAATATTCCTATCTTTATCTTTAATCTCTATAATCTAATGCAGGTTTTCTATCCCCAAGAAGTGGCTCATACTTAAAACTTTCTCCTTGTTTAGAACGAAGCTCTTTCCATGCATCTTCTATTAATTGAGTATTTGTAAAAATATCATACCCCGTGAGAGCTATAGTTTTGGCAGCGATGAGTAATCCTTTAGTACCAATAGAAGTTCCTCCCGCAGCAACAGCTTGCCAGCTATGTGCTGCTGTTCCAGGTACCCATGTGGCAGTATTGAGACCCACTGTTGGAACATTCCAACTTATATCTCCTACATCTGTGCTTCCTTTTCCTTCTCGAGATTCATAAGGTTGGATTTTATTGGTATTTTCTAACGGTTGCGCACTTTTACCTAAGGTAGTATATATTTTTTCCGCAAAAATTTTCTCTTCTTCGGTATAAGTATAACCTCCTACTTTTTTTAGATTTTCATACATTGCTTTAGAAAGTACTTCATTTGGGAGAGTGCTATAAACACCACCAAGTATTTCTATTTTTACTTCGGTATCTGTTCCCATTGCAGCACCTTTTGCAGCATTTTCTAATCTTTTCCACATATCTCTTACTTCATCGTTGCTTTTATGCCTTACATAATAGTATACTTCCGCAAAGTCAGGAACTACATTGGGCGCTTCTCCACCACGAGTTATAATATAATGGATTCTAGAATCTTCTTTTGTATGCTCTCGCATCATATTTACCATCATATTCATTGCTTCCACCCCGTCTAATGCAGAACGTCCTCTTTCAGGTGAAGCGGCTGCATGTGCAGAAGTCCCATAAAACCTAAATTTTCCATTTCTATTTGCCAAAGAAGTAGAAGGACTTGCTGAATTCATACTTCCTGGATGCCAATGCAAAACTATATCTACCCCTTTAAAAAGACCTTCTCTAACCATATAAACCTTTCCCGAACCACCTTCTTCTGCGGGAGTTCCATAAAATTTAATAGTCCCATTTGCCTTAGATTCTATCAGCCATTGTTTTAATGCTATAGAAGCCGCAGCAGAAGCAACACCAAATAAATGATGTCCGCAGGCATGACCCGCTTCTTTCTGCAGAATAGGTTTTCTCTCCGTAACTGCCTCTTGAGATATACCAGGTAAAGCATCGTATTCTCCTAATACAGCAACCGTAGGAACCCCCGTTCCACTTTTATAAGTAGCTATAAAGGCAGTAGGAATTCCCGCTACTCCTTCTTCTATATTAAAGCCCTCACTCTTCAGTAATTGCTTTAATTCCTCGCTACTCTTCACCTCTTTATATCCTACTTCAGCATAGTCCCATATCCGTTTGGCTATTTCTCCATACTTTGTAGAATTTCTATCTATATTCTCTATAAATATATCTTTCTTTGAGGTGTTTTTAGGGATATTTTTCCCCGATTGCCCAAAAGAATTGAGACATATTCCCATACAGAATAATACTAATAAAAAACTTTTCATCTTTTTTTGATTTAAATGTATAATATATAATATATTGTTTTTAATAATTACTTATTTCAAAATATACTTTAGTGGAGTAATAAGTAATGTTTCCTAAAGATTAATATATTTTACTCATTTTTACTTTTTTAAAAATAAAAAAGAAAAAAATGTAATAATCTGTCATAAAATATTTCTTTTTTACGTTTCCTCATTAATCACTGTAAATCCAATACTATTTTGTATGTTATTTTCTCTCATTATTCCTGTATATAAAAGACCAAAAGAAGAAATAGATGAACTTTTACAAAGTTTATCTATTCAAACGTACCGTTCATTTGAAATTCTCATTGTAGAGGATTTTTCTCCTATTCCTTGTGAATCTGTTGTAAATATCTATAAAAATATGGTAGATATACAATACTTTTATAAAGAAAATTCAGGTCCTGGTCCATCACGAAACTATGGTTCTCTGCGAGCAAAGGGGGATTATTTTATTTTTTTAGATTCCGATTGTATTATTCCCGAAAAATATCTTGCCGAAGTGCAAAAAAGTATTGCCGATGACTATACAGATTGCTTTGGAGGACCCGATAAAGCACATCCCAATTTTACTGATATTCAAAAAGCGATTAACTATTCCATGACTTCTTTTTTTACAACGGGAGGAATACGAGGCGGCGGGGAAAAATTAGATACTTTTTACCCCCGAAGTTTTAATATGGGATATTCACGTGTAGTATTTGAAAAAACAGGGGGATTTGCAAATCTTCCATACGGAGAGAGCGAAGACATTGATATGAGTATTCGCATTATAAAAAATGGTTTTAGAACGAAACTCATAAAAACTGCTTTTGTATACCATAAAAGGCGGACTAATTTTGTTCAATTTTTCAAACAAACATACAGATTTGGAAAATCGCGTGTTTCTCTTTTT
>JASGCU010000074.1 GCA_030053935.1 Chitinophagaceae bacterium | reverse complement strand
CCCATTACGCAAACACTCTCTTCAAAAAGTGTATGGTACCATTTTTAAAAAAGAAAGGTATAAATTTTTATTATATCTTTGGGTAAGGGGAGTTAATAAGACATTTGCAAAAGCATAAATTTTCTCCAATAAACCCACGTTTGAAAGCGTGGTCTCTGTTTTTTATTATATCCATTGGTTAGATAGACGTTCATATTACTTTACGGTTGGTGTATGAGGCAAAGTTGCAAATTTTTCATATATTGGATCATATATTTCACTACCAACCAAAAAATGTATAAAAAAACGATGGTAATGAAAAAGAGAGAAATATAAACTTAAAAAAGCAGTATGAAATATGTGAAAAAGTATTTTTTAGTAAATATTTTGTAGTTTGCTGCATTCTATTCAAATAAAACAAATACCTTAAAACAAACTATGAAACAATTATTTTTTATTTTTCTTGTATTTATCTCTTTCCATATCTCTGCTCAAATAGGAATAGGACTTCCTTATAATAGAGAAAACAATTCTGAATTTACTTTAGATTACCAAAATCCTAAGGAATATGAAATAGCAGACATTCAAGTAGATGGGGCATATTTTTTAGATAAAAACGCTATCATCTCTCTCTCGGGATTATCCGTTGGAAAAAGAATCAAAATACCGAGTGAACAAATAAGTAATGCTATAAAATCGCTTTGGAAGCAAGGTCTGTTAGGAAATGTTTCCATTGTTATAAATAAAGTAGAATATGACCTTGTATACCTGAGTATTAAGATAACAGAGAGACCACGTCTCACTAAAATAATCTATGAAGGGATTAGTAAAAGCCAAATAAAAGAAGTAGAAGAAAAAGTAAAAATTATTAAAGGAAGAATTCTCACAGAACCCATTTTAAAAAACATTACTGTAAGTATCAAGGCATTTTTTCAAGAAAAAGGATTTTATAACACAGAAGTCCGTTTGATACAAGTGATAGATACATTACTCCCCAATAGTGTAAAGCTCAGAGCCATCATAAAAAAAAATAATAAAATAAGAGTAGATAATATTTTTATAACAGGGAACACTGCTTTTTCTGATCCAAAATTAAAAAGCAAGTTGAAAGAAACAGGGCAAAAATTTAGATTTACACTCGTAAAAGATATACTCTCTCGGTTCTTTAACAGTTTTAAACCATCGGAAATAAAAACATTTATAGATTCTACAGAAAAAGTAACCTTCAAAGATGCACAAAATTATTTCGGAGAACATGTTCGTCTCAATATATTCAAAGCATCTAAATTTCAACAAGATAAATATACAGAAGATAAAAAAAAATTGATAGAATTTCTCAATTCTAAAGGATACCGTGATTCAGAAATTATAAAAGACACTATTGTTATAAATAAAAAAACAGTAGATATATACCTAGATCTTTTTATTGGAAATAGATACTATTTTAGAAATATCACATGGACGGGAAATTATTTATATGAAACAAAAATCTTACAAGATGTTTTTAATATAAATAAAGGAGATATTTATAACTTAGAACTGGTAAATAAAAAACTAAACTATAACCCTGAGGGGAATGATATTAGTTCTTTGTATATGGACAATGGGTATTTGTTTTTTCATATAAACCCTGTAGAGATACTGATAGAAAATGATTCTGTGGACGTAGAAATGCGTTTATACGAGGGACCGCAGGCGACTATTGATAAAGTATATGTAACAGGAAATGATAGAACAAGAGATCACGTAGTGATGCGTGAAATTAGAACTCTCCCTGGACAAAAGTTTAGCAGAGCAGACATTATAAGAACCCAGAGAGAGCTCTCCCAGTTAGGGTATTTTGACCCAGAAAAAATAACTCCCACTCCTATTCCTAAGCCTTCAAGTGAAACAGTAGATATAGAATGGAAAGTAGTAGAAAGACCCAGTGATCAATTAGAACTATCAGGAGGATGGGGAGGATCTTTCGGATTTATAGGAACTTTAGGGGTCACTTTTAATAATTTTTCTCTCCGAAATGTTCCATATTTTAGAAACTGGAATCCTCTTCCCGTAGGAGATGGACAAAAATTATCCATACGATTCCAAGCAAATGGGATTCAATTTCAATCGTATTCCCTGAGCTTTACAGAACCATGGTTTGGAGGAAAAAAACCACATTCTTTTGGAATGTCTTTTAATTATTCTGCGCAAAACATATTAAGTAGCAATACTTCTATAATTGGTGGATTGGGAGTTATAGGAGCTTCTGTGAATATTGGTAGAAGAGTAAAATGGCCCGATGATTATTTTGTTCTTACCAATTCTTTTGGTTATAGTAGATATATTTTAAATAATTATATGTATATAGGTCAGTCATTAGGGTTTTCTACCGGAACTTCTAATAGTATTACCTTTAACAGCACTTTTTCTCGAAACAGTGTTGATAATCCACTCTTCCCCCGATCTGGGTCTCAATTAAGCTTAAGTGTCACTCTCACCCCTCCTTATTCTCTTTTTCAAGGAGATATAACAAAAGCAGAAGCATCTATTAAATATAGATTTAATGAATATCACAAATGGCAATTTGATTCATGGAATTACCTGCGAGTTGTTCAAAATCTTATATTAGTAAGTAGAATACATTTTGGGTTTATAGGACGTTATACGGACAAAAGTCCTGAAACACCTTTTGAAAGATTTACATTAGGGGGAGATGGACTCGCAGGAGGAGGGCAATTTATAATAGCAAGAGATGTTATAGGATTAAGAGGATATAAAAATAATTCTATTACACCATCAGATATTGTGAATAATATAAACGGTGGAACTATTTTTAATAAATTTGTTTTTGAATTGAGGTATCCTATATCTCTGAACCCTTCAGCAACTATTTATGCTCTCACTTTTTTGGAAGCGGGTAATAATTTTAATGTCATCCGAAATTACAATCCATTTAATCTTTACAGGTCAACAGGTGTAGGTGTCAGAATTTTTATGCCTGCTTTTGGATTATTAGGCATAGATTATGGATATGGATTTGATAAACTACCGGGGGAATTAAAGGTAAGTGGTTCACAATTTCATTTCTCTATAGGCACCCAGATAAGATAAAAGAGTATTGCTCTTTCATTATAGAGGTGTGCAGGATTACCAAATGCTATTTAAAAATGTTTGTTTTGAAAAGATAACCATTGATCAAATAGTGCTAATCCATCAGAAAAATTACTTCTTCCAAACCCTACTCTTATATGCTTACTTCCGTAATCGAATACTTCTGATGGTAATAGCATAATACTTGTTTCTTTGACTAATTTTTCACAAAATTCTAAAGAGGTTTTATCTATTTTGAGTTCTACGAATGCGGTTGAACCGGCTTTCATCTTAGAAAAAGAAAATATATTTGCATATTTTTGTAGAAATTTTTCAAACACAAAAATATTTGATACTATTTTTTTTATGTTAGGATTTATAAATTTTTCTTTATGATTGAGTGCTATAAAGCTCAAAATTTCTGATGGAGTATTATTACAAATGCTTAAAAAATCTTTAAAAGAGAGTATTTTTTGTAAAAGTTGTTCATCTTTTGTTATTATCCATCCAATTCTTAACCCTGCTAAGCCAAAGGACTTTGACATACCTGAAACAACAATTCCTTTCGGGTATATATCTGCGATAGAAGGGAGTATATCATCTTTTTCATAGATGATATCAAAATACATTTCATCAGAATAAATAACAATGTTGTTTTCTGCTGCGAGTTCTTTTATTTTTAAAATTTCACTTTTTGTAGGTATAAAACCTGTAGGATTATGAGGAAAATTTATTATCAGAAGTTTTGTTTTTGGGGTTAATAATGCTTGTAAATCTTCTACGCTATAAGTCCATGGGAATGTAGAAGAAGGTTTCCAAAAGATCACCTCACACCCTAATGAAATGGGGATTTCATATAAAGATTGATAGGATGGATGTATACAAATGACTTGGTCTCCTTGTTTCAAAAAAATATTTGAAAAAATAAAATTTGCCTCACCTGGGGACATTACTACTACATTTTTTGCTTCTACGGACTTATATTGCTGCGCAATGGCATTTCGTAGAAATAAACTTCCTTGAGAATCTGTATATCCCAAGTGCATCTTTTTCCATGCATCTATTTCTATTTCATCAGCATTATTTAAAATATATTCTAAGGAATACCCATCACAGTCAGATGCTCCCATTATGTATTTTGTAGAAAATTCGTACTGTGCAAAGTATCTCTCTATTTGAAAAGGTCGCATTTGCATATTAATGGTATTTTCTTTGAATAATTTCATTGAAAATAAAAACCTCTCTTATAGTTTCCGGATGAGATAATGTATCCACAATGCTCCGTTTTTTAAGATATGGTATCAGTTTTGATTTTTGTTTCTCTGTCTTATTATTTATTGGTTTCTTCGCATACGGTGATTCGTAATTTCTGGGAGCTTCGTCTATTTTATAGGGTTCAAAACTTATCTTTTCTCGTTCAGTAGTATTTTTTGCGAATATTTTTTTTAAGTCAGTATCCTTTTGAGGAGTGGTAGGAATAGTAAGAGGTTGAGGAGTGGTGGTTTGTTTTTTATTGTTTTGCATCGATTGAGAAAGTTCTTTCATCATATCGCTAAAAGATTGAGGTTCAGGATTTTTTGATTCCGGGGAGTACTCGGGTTGATTCTTATTTTCTTCTTGTTTAGGTTTTGTTTTTTGCAATAAGGGTTTTATTAAAAAGTAAATGGCAAGGATAATTAAATAGTTGTCTTTTAGAAAATCTAACATGTTTTTTACGTTTTATGATAATTTATTTTTTTTATTTTTTATATTTTTTTTTTGTGATTCTGGTGCTTTTTCTATGAGTTCTAAACATTCTAAATAAGTAATGTCTTCAGGTTTTTTTCCTTTGGGCATTTTTATATTTTTCCTTTGAAATTTAATATACGGTCCATATATTCCATTGAGAATCTGTATTTCATTATTTTCAGAAAATTGTTTGAGTATTTTATTGTTTTTTTGTATTCGTAGTGCTTCTATGATAGTAATTGCTTCTTCTTCGGTTAATGTAATGGGGTCTTTTTCTTTTCCTATACTATAGAATTCATCTTTATGCTTTATATAGGGACCATACTTACCGATGTTAACGGACATTGTTTCATTTTCGTACAAACCTATATTTTTAGGTAGTTTAAAAAGTTCCATTGCTTCTTCAAGAGTAATATTTTCCATGTATTGTCCTTTTTTGAGAGCAGAGGTCTTTGCTTTTTTTTCATCTGTATTTTCTCCCATTTGTGCAAAAGCTCCAAATCTTCCTGTTTTTATTGTTATCTTATCTCCTGTGGTGGGATTTATTCCTAAAATACGTTCTTGATTGAAAGAACTTCGTTCTATGTTTTGAGTATTTTCAACACTTAGTAAAAACTGAGTATAAAAATTTTCTATCATATCCTGCCATTGTATTTTTCCGTCAGCAATTTCATCAAATTCTTTTTCAATATTTGCTGTAAAATTATAATCCACAATATCCGGAAAATGTTGTATTAAGAAACTATTGACTGTAAATGCTAATTGGGTAGGGAATAATTTTGATTTTTCAGAACCATATTTTTCCATAAGCGTTTTTGTTTCTATGATGTTTTTTATGAGAGTTATTTCTATAAATTTTCTTTCTTTTGCTTCTCTTGATTCTTTTATGACATATTCTCTTTTTACAATAGTAGCGAGGGTTGGGGCGTATGTAGATGGTCTTCCTATACCTAATTCTTCCATTTCTCTTACTAAAGTAGGTTCTGAATAACGTGGTTTTGGTTTTGAGAATGTTTGTTTTCCATATATTTTTTGAGAATATAAGACGTTTCCTATTTGCATGGGCGGGAGTATATCACTTTCTTTTTCCTCGTCATCATCTTCTTCTTTTGATACAGAATATACTTTAAGAAATCCTTCGAAAAGAATAGTTTCTCCTGTGGCAATAAATTTTTCAGATGTAGTAGATATTTTTATAGTAACAATGTTTTTTTCTATCTGTGCGTCTTTCATTTGGGAAGCAATGGTTCTTTTCCATATAAGGTTGTAGAGTTTTTTTTCTGTATCGTCTTTTCCTGTTGAGGTAACTGAAAAGTCGGTAGGGCGTATTGCTTCATGGGCTTCTTGTGCGGATTCTGATTTTGTTTTATACCTTCGGATTTCTACAAAATTTTCTCCATATAATGTTTGTATTTGATTTTTTATTTTCTCTATAGCTTCGTCAGAAAGATTAACAGAATCAGTTCTCATATAAGATATTTTTCCTGCTTCGTAGAGTGATTGTGCTACTCTCATGGTCTGAACCACAGAGAATCCGAATTTATTTCCTGCTTCTTGTTGGAGTGTGGAGGTGGTAAAGGGAGACGATGGGGAGCGTTTTGCTATTTTTTTTTCTAAATTTTCTATAGAATATTCTGCTCCTATACATTTCTTTAAAAAAATAGTTGCTTCTTCTTCTGTGGAAAATGTTTTTGATAATTCTGCTTTTATTATTTTTTCATTTTCAAAGGAAAAGAATCCGAATATTTTAAAAACTGAAGAACTATTAAATTTTTCTATTTCTCTTTCTCTTTCTACAATCATACGAACGGCAACCGATTGTACTCTTCCTGCGGAAAGCCGTGATCTGATTTTGCTCCATAATAAAGGTGAGAGTTTAAATCCTACTAATCTATCTAATATTCGTCTTGCCTGTTGAGCGTTTACGAGGTCAATATCAATATCTCGAGGGTTTTTTATGGCATTCAGCACTGCTTTTTTTGTGATTTCTCTGAATACTATGCGTTTTGTATTTGTAGATTGTAACCCTAATGCTTCTTTTAGATGCCATGAAATTGCCTCTCCTTCCCTATCATCATCACTTGCGAGATATATAGTATCTGCTTTTGAAGATAAAGCTTTCAAACTTTTTATGACTTCTTTTTTATCGGAAGAAATTTCATAAGTGGGGGTAAATCTATTACTAACATCTATAGCTTTATCATTTTTGGGGAGATCGCGAACATGTCCCAAGCTTGATTTTACTATATACTCTTCTCCTAAATATCCCTCTATTGTTTTTGCTTTTGAGGGTGATTCTACAATAACAAGATTTTTACTCATTTTTTTATATAATACGGATTCTAAAAATTATTTTTTTTATAAAGAAACAAAATAAAAAGACAATATCTTACAAACGCACTCTTTCTTATGTATTATAAATATGTATTTTGATCATAAATGTAATTATTTACTCAGCTTGTGTTTTATTTTTTCATGTGAATGGAATTGTATTTTTTTGTCAATATAAAACAAAAATACACATATTTATTATTTTTTCTATAAATAGATTCTAAGAATAGATTTTTTACAAAGAAACAAAAAAAAGAGAGCATCTATCTATAAGACGCTCCCTTAATATTTGTAAATGCCTGCACTTGTCGTTTTAGCATACGTTATGTGGATTTTTTTATTTATCTATCTATTATTTAATTATTTAATGCAAATCTGCCACTTTAACCGCTTGTTTATATTCTACTCCTTCGGGTTTGAATAATGCAAAATGTTTTTTACCACATTCTATTTTCATTTTTTCTACTTCCCTTAATAAATCACGGTTTAAAGTTCCTTTTGTTTCTACCACAAAGTAAATTTTCTTGTCGTTGTGAAAAATAACAGCCCAATCAGGAACATAATTTCCAATCGGTGTTGGTATTTTAAATGCACGAGGCAATTTAAAAAAGAATTTTACACTTTCTTCGGCTTCACAATCACGAGCAAATTGACTTTCAATATTGCTATCAATTGGAACATAATTAAACAATGTTTTATCTGTTCGTGTTACTTCAAATAAATCGGTTAAATAGGTTTCAATTTCTTCGCTGTTAAACAACTGCATTTCATAAAAACTACCGTTTACTTTTTCATATTTAATGCCGTCTATCAATAATTTATTTAAGGCTAATTTTATTGATTGTACTACATTATCAAGAAATAATTGAGGATTAATTAACAATTCACCGTAACGTTCTGATTGTTTTAATATTTCAAATATCGTGTTTCGTGTTATGTCAATATGTGTTTGAATATAACCATAAACATCGGGTATTGTGTATTGAATATCATCTATTTCTTTTCGTTCGGTTGTTTGTAATTTATTTTCTAAACCGTCTTTTGTTATGTTTATTGTATGCTTTTCGGCTACTAATTTTGGTCGTATTGTTATGGGCATTTGTTTAATTTCTTCAACTGCCTTTGCAATTAAATTGTTGGTGGTGTATTGTACATTGTATACAGTGCGCTGTTTAATTCGTTCCAAAATTTCAAAGAAAATGGGGGAATTTTCAATGGTTAATTCTTTCGATAATTTTATTTTTGCTTTTTCTCTTGCGTTTTTAATTCGTCCGCTAAAATCAACGCTTGTTTCTTCTTCTATTTCTTTTTGTAATTGTTTTGAAAAATCAATATAACTTTCATTTGCTACCACTGTAAGCAAATTAATTTTTTTATCCCAAACTCTCTGCCCGAAATTATCAACAGGCAAACGTAAACCACGACCAATTTCTTGGCGTTTTCGAATTTCGCTTTTTGCTTCGCTTAATGTGCAAATTTGAAATACATTCGGATTGTCCCAACCTTCGCGTAATGCACTGTGCGAAAATATAAAACGTAGCGGTTCTTCTTCGCTCAATAATTTTTCTTTATCCTTCATTATAAGCGAATACGTATCATTGTCGGCATTGGTATTGCCTTTTGTATCTTTAAATTTACCTTTGTCTTGTGAAAAATATCCGTTGTGAAGTTGTTCTACACTAAAACCTTGCGGGTTTTCAAAACCTGCAAGGTTTGCCTGTTGTTCATATAATTCTTCGAACCATAAGGCAAATTTGCCTTTTTGCGGTTTGCCTTCGTGGTCGTATTTACGGTAGTTTTCAACCTTATCAATAAAAAACAAGGATAATACTTTTATTCCTTTTTCTTTAAGTTTTTGTTCTTTTTCTAAATGCCACTTAATGGTACGTTCTATTTGAAATTTCATTACTTCGTCTGTTAAACCGCCTTGCGATTGTCCTTTACGAAGTATCAAATTATTATAAAACCTCACCTCTTCTTTTTTTAAATCTAATCCTTCTACACTAAAACCTTTTTTATAACATTCTCTTTTATTGGATAAATAGTACAAATCATCACCTAAGTTGGCTATAACCGATTTTATTTGTACCCCGTTGCTGTCGTTTACTTGTATGTTTAATTTGGCTTTTAGTTTTCTTTTGCTTGCTTGTATGCCTTTAAATTCGATAAAGACATTGGTAAAATTATTTTCAGTAGTAATTCCGTCAACTTCTATTTGTTTTACAAGTCCTAAATCATAAGCCTGAACAGGATTAAGCGAATAAACCAAATTATAAAAATTGCGGTGCGTTGCCGAATAACGAATTGTACATAATGGATTTAGATTATGAATTGCCGATTTACGAATTTCGGTTTCCATGTTTTGCGGTTCATCAACAATTACAATCGGTTTTGTGCTTTGTATATATTCAATGGGCTTTACACCTGTTTCACGCATGGTATTAATTACATTGGTATCTTTTGCAAAACTATCAATGTTTATAACTAAAATCTGAATTGCGTTTGCAGTAGCAAAATTGCGTAGCGTACCTAATTTTGTACTATCGTACATGGTGAAATTTACAGGTTGATTACCATACAGCATTTGAAAATGCTCGTGAGTAATTTCAAGGTTTTTTACTGCACCTTCTCTAATGGCTACGCTTGGCACTACAATAACAAATTTTTTGAAACCATATACTTTATTCAGTTCGTAAATGGTACGCAAATAAGTATAGGTTTTGCCTGTGCCTGTTTCCATTTCAACTGTAAAATGATTAGGAAACGATACGCTTTCGGTTTCAGATTTTAAGTAAGTACATACTTCAATTTTATTGGATTGCTTGATATTATTTTTCACCTGCAATTTTTGCACATTTGCAAACAATTGTTCTTCCGACAAAACTAAACGATTACCAACTCCCTTTTCTGTAAACGCAATACTTGCTCCATCCATAGCATAAGAAACTTCAAAATTTCCTTTGTTAAGCGGCTGCCCTTCAAATATGTCAATTACAGTTTGAACGGCTTGTAATTGATAATCTTGTGAACTGTCAAATTGTAGTTTCATCATATTCTTATATTACAGTTAATTCAATATCGTGTTCTTTGAAGCGTAATTTTGCATTGGTCAAAAATTCGTCGCTCTCAAACAAACTGTCTAAAATAACTACTTGTCGAGGTTTCCAATCTATAATGTTTTGTCGTAGTTCAAGGTTAAATGTTTCAAGACAAATAGCAATTTTATAATCAATTACATAAAAAACAGAATTTTTATTTTCAATTTTGGTAGTTAAAGGTAGTCCTAATTTTAAAATAAGTTCTTGAAGCATATTTTCGGTTTTACTACCTTCTTTTGTGCTAACTATATGAAATTGCAATTGTTTGGCTAATTCCGTTTTTGCTATAATTGCATTATTCCATTTTTTGAAATTGCTATCGGCAAGCCGGTAACTTTTAAATGCTAAACTTTGCGGGTTTGTTTCCAATTGCATTTTGCCGTTTCGCTCTGTTTCTATTTTTTGTATTACTCTGGTTATTCGGGCTTTGGTGATGTCGGCAATGGTTTTATAACCGGCTTTGTATGCCTCGCTTGTTTCTTTGCATTTTTCGTTGAGTTGCACGCAAATAAATTTTCGGTTTCCGCCGTCTTCTTCGTTGAGTTCTAAAACAGCTTGTGCGGTGGTGCCGCTTCCGGCAAAGAAATCGAGGATAATGTCTTCAGTATTATTTTGACAAACAAAATTTACAAAGGTTTTTAAAAGTTTACTTGGTTTTGGATAATCAAAAAATAAGTTTAATTCTTTGATTTCTTGATTACCATCTTTATTGTAAGCAACTTGATACAATATTGAAGTAGGTATTTTACCTTTTGATTCATGCAAATAGAGTTTATATTTTATATTCCATTTATTGTTTCCATTTTTTTCAAAAATGATTCTATCATCTTCTATCATTTTTAAAAATGATTTTTCAGAATATACCCATTGATTTTCAATCCCTTTTAAAACTTCTCCATCGGGACAGATAATATCATAATGTAAACCTTTGCTGTCTTGTAAACCTTTGTTATTAAGCGGTTTTTTAGTATATCTGCCTTTTGATTCGGTAAAAGGATAATTTTTTTCTTCGGATTCAAAACGAAATATAGTTGCAAAGTCTTTATTTTTGGCATAAATCAAAATATATTCATGTTCTATTGAAAAATATTCACTATCCGAACCTCCACCTGCTCTTTTTCTCCACACAATTTGTCCTATAAAATTTTCTTCGCCGAACAATTCGTCTAACAATAAGCGTAAATTGTGAACTTCATTATCATCAATTGAGATAAAAATAACTCCGTCTTCTTTTAATAAATTTTTGGCTAAATATAGGCGTGGGTACATCAATGATAGCCAAATCGAATGAAATCGTCCGCTTTCTCGTGTATTTTGCTGATATAATGAAGCGTTTACAATATTTCCGTCTTCGTCTATTGCACCAATTTTTTGTAGATATTCTGTTTTGTGTTCAGCAAATTTATCGTTGTAAATAAAATCGTTACCCGTATTATAAGGCGGGTCAATGTAAATCATTTTAATTTTACCATAGTACGATTTTTGCAAAACTCGCAAAACTTCAAGGTTTTCGCCTTCTATAAATATATTTTCGGCATTATCAAAATCAATACTTCCTTCTCGGTCGGGTATTAAAGTTGCTGTTGTTTGTTTTTGAATTTCTTTAAATGCTTCGTACTTACCTGCCCACGACAAACTGTATGCTTCGTCTTTTGCAATAACATCTACGCCCAAGAGTGCTTTTAACTGCAAAAAATCAACTTTATCTTCCTTAAATATTTGAGGAAAGATTTGTTTTAGTTGATTTATATTTTCTTGTGTAATATTTAATGATTTTCCGTCCATATTATTTTTAAGTTTAATTTTATTGTTATCTAATCGGTGTCGTTTACGTTTTTATTGCATCTAACGTTTTGGCGCTTGGCGAAGAAGCAGATTTAGAAGTACTAAACTTTCTGCCAGCACTGAACTTGATACGAAGCACAAAGCTTCAAATCCCGGAAGCCCGCATGGTCGCTGTGTGCCATGTTAGCCGTATTAATCATTTGTTTATCATTCGTTTATCTCGTATTTACAACTATTTTTAAGTTCAATACTGTTGTAATCCAATTCATTGTTGAAAATAAAATGAAATAAATTGTACGTATTTCCTTGTTTTTCAAAGAATAGTGTATTTACTTTT
>JASGCU010000073.1:5625-12424 GCA_030053935.1 Chitinophagaceae bacterium | reverse complement strand
TATAACACTAACAAGGCATTACAATGACTAAGGCATTAGGTGGGTTCTAAAAATTGATTTATTCAAAAAAAATGTTGGTAACTATTGGTTTTTAAGGGATACAGTTTTTAGGATTTGAATTTTTAGAATCCTCATTATATTATTAAAAAATACTTCTAAAAAAGAAAAAAAATTAAAATAATTAAGGTTTTTTATCTGCACCGTTCTTGTCTGCACCCTGATTTTATTAAGATTTTTTAGATTATCAGGATTTTAATTTTGAGTATCTTGCGAAAATTCTGGTGCAGACATTTCCTTTATTTATTCTATTTCTGTGGTATCGGTGTTAGTTTTTATTTGATATACTTTCACAAAGTCAATTTCCATTCTTTGGGGGAATCTATGAGCATCTACTCCTTTTGCTCCTCCCCAATTTCCTCCTACCGCAACGTTGAGTATCATATGAAATGGTTCAAAAAAAGGCCAGCCCGCTTTTCCTTCTCCATCATCTACTGCTTTATAATAGGGTACATTATCTACAAACCATTCTATTTGAGTAGGTGTCCATTTAATAGAATACGTATGAAATTTAGTAACATTCTTAATGTTTATCCTTCCCGTCCTTTGAGTACCTATAATGTGATTAAAGCTTTTGCTATGCACGCTTCCGTGTATGATATTTTTATCATGCCCTACGTGTTCCATTATATCTATTTCGCCGTCATCGGGCCATTGCATTTTTCTGTCGTTTATGGTGGGGAGCATCCATATTGCAGGCCAGGTTCCTACTGCATCGGGTAGTTTTGCTCTCACTTCTATAATTCCATATTTCCAATCACCTTTATTTTTTGAGACTAACCTCGCAGAGGTGTAATTATTATCGTCCCAATGCTCCTGTATCGCTTCAATAACCAGCTTTCCTTTTTGAACAGAAGCATTTTTTATGCTCTTCGTGTAATATTGTAATTCGTTATTGCCCCATCCATGCCCTCCTATGTCGTAAGACCATTTGGTAGAATCGGGAACACCCGTATAATTAAAATTATCTGCCCACACTAATGTATATTTTTGTGCTACTCCTTCTGATAAAAAGGTAAAAATGAAAAATAATCCCGTAAAAAACCTTGTATTCATAGTATTTTTGTTATGTTAAAATTTGTTTGAAAATAAAAATAAAAAAATATATCGCAAAGAAAACAAATTCAAAATCCAAAACCGATTCTCACTCCATGTTGTTGTAATGTACCCTCATAATAATTGAAAAAATAATCTACACGAAGGAATTTGAAAATATGCTCTAAACCCAGTCCCATTTCTACATAATCATGGATATATGGTGTGTAGAGATAAGCAAAGGTCCCTGTGAGTTGCACTTTCGTTTTCTTTATCAGTGGTATAGCATTGGTAATAAATCCATTAAAATGGTGAGAATAGTGTATTTGTAAATACTCTTTATTCGTACTATATCTATAATAATCCAAAAGTTGATAGTTTTCATTTTCAAAAATAGCAGCTATAGATTGATTTCCATTAAAATGCGCAAAATCAGAGAAAAAAACAGCATTATTTCGTAAAAAACTTCCGTATTCTACAAACAAATACCCCTTCCCTACAATTTTATAGTTGATACTTTGGGTGACAGAAAAGGAGAGAAAATCATAGTCAATAGTAGAATGTAAGATGTTTTTTAGTCCTTTTTTATAAGTAAGGATAAAAGATGGGTATTTATTATCTAGATACAATTTCATATCGGGACGCATTATATAGGTTGCTCCTGGTTGGTAAGACAATTGGAGAGAGGAAAAGAGAGCATTATGCTGAGGGATAGCTTGGGCAAGTGTACTGTCTACGTGGAATGGAATATTAGATGTGTATGTTTTTTTATCATCGTTGATAAGAGAGATATTTGAGGTGTTTTCCAATGATTTCCTTTGTTCCCAATCAGTTTTTATATTGAGTTTGAGACCGTTTGCAATTTCTCTTTCGTATTCTAAATGGACAAATTTCTTTTCATAGAGTTTCATAAAATTATTCTTTGCGAGAAGAGATTCAAACGTATTTATTGCGGAAGTAATGGGTTCATTGGAATTGAATTGTTGGACAAAATACCCTCCTGATGCTCTTGCAGAGGAAAAATTAAACCTATTAAAGACATATCTCCCCGATATTTTTGCATACACATTACGAGAAGAAAACCCATAACGCACTGTTGGTTCTATACGAAACCACTTTCTGTCCTCATAATATTTTGTATAAGAAACATCCATATTTGCTACAAACCCTTCCACAGTATTGTATTGAAATATATTGAATATTGGCTCAAAGGAGAGGTAATTTCTGTTATAAGAATTGCTCAATCTATACCCTAATAAAAATATCTTTGATATACTGAGCCTATTGTTTATTCTATCAATAGAATCTTTATAAGGTTTAGAATCTTTTACAATGCGGATACTGTCTTTGAGGGTATAATCTTTGGCTTCTGCTTTGGTAAGAGGGATGGGGCGGATAGTAGCCCAATAATTTGTATCCCGCTTGTTGGCATCTTTTTCGTATACCATGACTTCTTTGGGATTTGTTTTTTTTTTCTGTTTTTTTTGTTTCTGTGCAGATGCATTGGATTGCGTGGGAGCAGAAGCAGATATATCTACCACTTTGTTTGTATTGACAGCGGCTACGGGAGCATATTTGGGAGTTATTTTATAATGAGAATAAACCCCTATAAAATACCCATTCCCTTCTATGCCCATTATATTTAATCTATAATCAAACCTTTGTGATAACAGCACCCACACTCCTTCGGGAACCGATGTAAAGGTTTGTTTTATGCGGATACTATCTATGTATTCTATTTGGTTGGCTTTGGTAAGCAATAAGTCCACGCTATGAATTCTCCATTCCCCATCCACAATATAGATATGACCCGAAAAAGCAGGGTCGTTTTTTCGCTTGGGAATAACCTTTATTTTATGTATGCGATACTCCCCTTCAGTAAAACTGCCCATATGCTGATAGTCGTAATAAAAAAAGGCATTGGTAGAAAGCGGAGATATAAATCCTCTCTCATTCAATTGCTCTACTACTATAAAATTCTCATAAAAATCTACCATCATTTCTCGAGCCATATTCCAGCTGAAGCGTTTTTCAGAACCACTTACCTTACTGGAGAGCATTTTTTCTTTGTATGTATTTGGAGCGGTAAAAGAAAGCTCGGATACCGACTCAGACAGGTAGGCAATTCCCGTATCTATTGGTACTTTTATTCCAAATATACGTTTAGGAGTTTTATCAAGTCCCTGAACCCCCTTAATATAGGTTTGACAGGTGTAATTGAGTATTTCTCTTTGGTAATATGTCTTTTTTTGTATTGCCTGCCGAATAATTCTATAGGCAGGATTTTTATCTCGGGCATCTACCACAACCTCTTTGAGCTGATATGTCTCGGGTTCTAAGGCGACATCTAAGACCGTCTCACCTTGTATGATATTTACTTCTATAAGTTTTTTTTTATAACCAAGATATTGAAACACTATTTTATGCGTTCCTATGGGAAGGTCTAAAGCATAGTTTCCTTCTTGGTTAGAAGTAGCCCCAATGGTACTTTGATTCATATAGACATTTACAAAAGGAAGCTCCTGTTTTTGTTCATCAAAAATTTTGCCTCTGAGCATTTGCCCTACTGCATTATATTCTATAACAGTGATAAGAACCCACATGATTATTATTTTTTGTAGCATTTGTTTGTTTAGTTTATTATTATATTTCTTGTTTCATAGATTCAAACTTTGGAAAAGGTAATCGGAGTTATATTAATGATTTTCATCCTTTTGGGATTTTTTCTTTTATAATCAAATATATAAAAGCCATTTGCAATTATATATGTTATATTGTATGGAATTTGTAATAATTTTTTCTATTATACTCAATAATTACAAAAAATTAACGATTATGGATAATGTTATACATCATTTATAGTATATCCATAATATAAACAATGTCAAAAGTTATAGTTAACAATGTAATAGAGGGAAAAAATATGGTTTCTACCGAAGAGGTTTTGCGAGATTATGCTTTGGTCTGCCAAAGTAGAGAGCTGAGTTTGCAAGGAAGAAAAGAAGTTTTTTCAGGGAGAGCAAAATTTGGAATATTTGGCGATGGCAAAGAGGTTACTCAGGTGGCAATGGCAAAAGTATTCAAAAACGGGGACTTTAGATCGGGATACTATAGAGACCAAACCTTAGTACTCGCCGTAGGGGGATTGACAGAAGAGGAGTTTTTTGCCCAAATATACGCCCATACAGACGTAGAAAAAGAACCTGCATCAGCGGGACGACTTATGAATAATCATTTTTCTACTCGACTTTTGGACGAGAACGGAGAATGGATGTCTCAAATGGAAAGAAGAAACTCTGTATGTGATATTTCTTGCACTGCGGGACAAATGCCGAGAATAGCGGGATTAGGATATGCGTCCTATCTTTACAGAAATAATAAAAAACTCCAAGAACTTCCCAATACTCACAAGTTCTCAAATAACGGAAACGAAGTTGTTTGGGGAACAATAGGAAATGCCTCTACATCGGAAGGGCATTTTTGGGAAACCATCAATGCAGTGGGAGTGCTTCAATTACCCGTCGTTATTTCTATATGGGACGATGAATATGGCATCTCCGTTCCTAATAAATACCATACCACTAAGTCCGATATTTACAAAGTTTTAATGGGTTTTCAAGCAAATGATACAGAAAAAGGATTCCAACTCTTTCAGGTAAAAGGCTGGGATTATGAAAATCTGATACAGGTATATAAAAAAGCAGAAGATTTTGCAAGAAAGCAACATATCCCTTCTATTATCCACGTGAGCGAACTCACACAACCACAAGGACATTCTACATCGGGGGCTCACGAAAGATACAAAGACGCACAAAGATTACAATGGGAAAAAGAATACGACTGCAATAAAAAATTCAAAGAATGGATTTTAGAACACAAAATAGCATCCGAACAACAACTCTTAGCAATAGAAAAAAAAGCAAAGGAAAGCGTCTATGAAAGTAAAAATAAAGCATGGAATAACTACCTAAACGATATAAAAAAAGATACCACAGACCTCATTCCTCTGATTCATACTATTGCAAACCAAAGCTCACACAAAGAACAAATACTCACACTCTTAGAAGCATTGCAAAACTCTTCTTCTCTTGAAAAAAAAGACATCATAAGAACCTTAAAGAGCATATTCTATATCACCTCACACGAAGCTATGGAAGAGAAAACAACCCTCAAAAAATACCAAGAACAACTCCTTCAAAAATATAATGAACAATACAGCAGCCATCTCTATAGTAACTCAAAAACTTCTGCTACTTCTGTCAAAGAAGTTCCACCAGAATATTCCCCCGATAGTGAGATGGTAGATGGAAGAACTATTTTACAAAAAAACTTTGATAAAGCACTGGAAAGGGAGCCACGACTCTTTATAATAGGAGAAGATGTAGGAATGTTAGGAGATGTGAACCAAGGATTAGCAGGGCTACAAAAGAAATACGGAGAAATCAGAGTGACAGATACGGGCATCAGAGAAACCACTATCATCGGACAAGGAATAGGCGCCGCTATAAGAGGGCTCAAACCCATTACCGAAATCCAATATTTAGACTATATAATGTTTGCTATTCAAACCCTATCCGATGACCTTGCTTGCCTCCATTACAGAACCAGAGGCGGACAAAAAGCACCTCTTATCATACGCTCACGAGGGCATAGATTAGAAGGAGTATGGCATTCCGGATCCCCAATGTCCGTTATTATGAATAGCCTACGAGGAATATATCTCATAGTCCCCCGAAATATGACAAGAGCAGTCGGATTCTATAACACCCTTATCCAATCAGAAGACCCCGCCATTGTGGTAGAATGCCTCAACGGATACAGATTAAAAGAAAAACTCCCCACCAACTTAGAAAACATAACACTCCCACTCGGCATCCCCGATATAATAAAAGAAGGAAACGATATAACCATAGTTACATACGGGGCTATGTGTAAAATAGTAGAAGAAGCAGATGCTCTCCTGCAAAAACACAATATCTCTGCCGAAATAATCGATATACAAACCCTTCTGCCCTTTGATATACAACACAGAATCGTCCAATCCCTTCAAAAAACAAATAAAATTATCTTTGCAGACGAAGATGTCCCTGGCGGAACTTCTGCTTTTATGATGCAACAAGTACTAGAAGTACAAGGAGGATACCAATTTTTAGATGCCCCACCAGCTACCATAACTGCCAAAGAACATAGACCAGCTTATGCCTCTGATGGAGATTATTTCTCTAAACCCAATGCCGAAATGATCTTTGAAAAAGTATACTCCATTATGAGTGAGACAAATCCTATAAAGTACCCACCGATTTTTTGAACTCCTCTCTGTTAATAGTTATGAACAATGAAGTAAAAAACACAACAAGCAAGCAATAGTTTTGCAAAGATGAAGCAGAATTTATTCTTTTCATAGAAGAATAGAATGCAAAAAATACTATTGGAATGCAACAATTGAGAAAAATATCTTTCTTTGTGTTATCATTGTGAAAAAGAATCAAAAAAACAAACAATACATCACAAAAAAGAAATACAAGAAAACCTTATGTATTAAAAAATAATGATGAAAGATAAAAGAACCATTGAAGAAATAGAACAAAGTATTAAATTATTAGAAGAACAAACCGCTACTCTTAAAAAAGAAAACGAAGAAGCTCATAGAAGAAACGAAGAAGCTCATAGAAGAAACGAAGAAGCTCATAGAAAAAACGAAGAAGCT
>JASGCU010000073.1:0-5525 GCA_030053935.1 Chitinophagaceae bacterium | reverse complement strand
AAACGAAGAAGCTCATAGAAGAAACGAAGAAGCTCATAGAAAAAACGAAGAAGCTCATAGAAGAAACGAAGAAGGTTATAAAAGATTACAATCTACTATGGATAATTTAGGGTTTAATATCGGGATGGGAGTGGAAGAAATGTTTGCGAGTGGGGTAAAAAATAACCCTACTCTCAACGGCATTCATTTTGATTATGTGCATACAAAAATAAAGATTGTTAATGACATTGGAAACGATGCTACAGAGATAGATATTGTATTAATAAATACAAATAGCGTAGCGCTTGTGGAGACGAAGCATCGTTTTAATAATAAAGATTTAGAAAAATTTCTTGAGAAACAATATCCATTATTTCAAAAATATGGAGGGAGTATGTTAAGAGAGCATATCTATCTACTCATTGCGGGGCTTTCCTATGAAGAAACGGTGATAGAAAAAGCCAAAAGCTTAGGCGTGGGTATACTCCATCTCAAAAATGAAGTAATTGAAGTAGAAGGGGAAATAAAAAATTATTATCAGTAAAACGAGAGAGTTTATTGTATTTCTCACCACATAAGACATATAAGTTCAAGAGTTTTAATATCCTTCTCATTTTCAAATTATAAAAATTACTTTTTAGAGACCGCGTTTAAAAAATTATTAAATTAATAATATTCACCGTTTATTTTAATACAAAATGTCATCAACAGCAGATTTTAAGAATGGATTAGTGATAGAATATAACAATGATTTGTACGCTATCGTAGAGTTTTTGCATGTAAAACCGGGCAAGGGACCAGCATTTGTTCGCACAAAATTAAAAAGCATCACCAGTGGTAAGGTCATAGACAATACATTTAACTCAGGTGTAAAAGTGACTATCGCCAGAGTAGAACGAAGAGCATATCAGTTTACCTTTCAAGATGATTACGGTTATCACTTTATGGATAGCAAAACATTTGAGGAGCTTATATTGAATCAAGCACAAATACCCAATTCGGATCTTTTAAAAGAAGGGCAGGAAGTGGAAATTACTATTCATACAGATACAGATAAACCTATTATATGCGAGCTTCCCCTTTTTGTAGATTTAAAAATTACACATACGGAACCAGGTATCAGAGGAGATACTGCGACTAATGTTCTCAAACCCGCTACTACCGAGACAGGTGCCTCTATCAAGGTTCCTCTTTTTATTGGGCAGGATGAGATCATTAGAGTAGATACTCGCACGAGAACATACCACGAAAGAGTAAAACAATAAACTATACCATATACTATGAATTTTCTTTGGGGAATTGATTTAGGAGGAACAAAAATAGAGGGTGTTATTATAAAAGAAATAAATGAAAAGCCCGAAGTAGTATGCAGAATGAGGGTTTCCACAGAGGCAGAAAAAGGATACGAGCATATCATACACCAAATATATACCTTAGTAGATAATTTAAAAAAAGAAAGTGGGCTTATACCTTCCAAAATAGGAATAGGCACACCAGGGACTTTAGAACCAAGCACTCAAACTCTTAAAAATTCGAATACTACTTGTCTCAATGGAAAATTCTTAAAAAAAGATATAGAATCGGCACTGCATTTACCCATAGAAATAGCTAACGATGCCAATTGTTTTGCTATTGCAGAAACTCTTTGGGGATGTGTTCCCGAAAAGGTTTCAAAAGCAGAAGTTGTTTTTGGAATCATAATGGGGACAGGAGTAGGAGGAGGATTAGTCATGTTTCAAAAAGTTCCTACGGGCAAACATGGAATAGCTGGAGAATGGGGACATAATTTTTTAGATATATCGGGAGGAAACTGCTATTGTGGAAAAGTAGGATGCGTAGAAAGAATATTATCAGGTCCATCTTTAGAAAAATTCTACCACTCTCTTTCGGGAGAAAAGAAAAAACTTCCCGATATTTACAAATCATATCAGCGTAAAGATGATGCCCATTCTACCGCTACTATGGAAAGAATGATACATTACTTTGGCAAAGCAGTAGCCATGGTTATAAATATAGTAGACCCCGACGCTATTGTCATTGGTGGGGGAGTAGGAAATATTGATTTACTCTACTCAGAAGGAGTTATGGAAGTAAAAAAATATATATTTAATCCTACATTAGAGACCCCTTTTCTAAAACCAAAATTAGGAGATAGTGCAGGAGTTTTTGGAGCGGCTCTTCTCACAAAAGATACATAACAAACTACAGATCCCACTCTCAAAACTCTCTTTTCTCCATAAAAATATTGAGTTTTTAACCTATTGATAATCAAAGATATCCAAAATTATAAATGTATCAAAAACGATTTTGGGGAACGAGTTCAGAATTACAATATATATAATGAATAAAAGAAAATTCCGTTTAGACTATGATAATAGCTTTAAAAACATAATAGAGTTTCTTCTTCCCGAGTTTTTAGAGTTTTTTTTGCCCAAAGTATATCAAGAGGTTGATTGGAGTAAGATAAACAAAATAGAATTTTTGGAACAAGAATTGTCGAAAGAATTTAAAGAAAAGGGCTTAGATAACAAAAGGATTGACAAACTTATAAAACTAATACTCAAAGATGGTTCAGAAAGTCATATATTTGTTCACGTAGAGATAGAAAGTTCTCACAACATTGATTTTTCTGAAAGGATGTTTACCTATAACTACCTTATTAGAAAGAAACTCAACATAGAAAATTTAGAAAGTATATCAATTTTTGTAGGAAAAAAATATCCAAAAAACTTTGGTATATATTATAAACAAACTTACTATACTCATCTTTCTTTTCGGTATGAAAGTTACAGAGTTATGGATCAGCAAGAAACAGATCTCATAAAAAGTGAAAACCCTTTTGCAATAGTTATTTTATTTATTCTGCTCATAAATAAAAGCAAGACAATAGAAGAATCTCTTCTTGCAAACGAGCATATTGTAGAAATAATAAAAAACAAAAAAATAATAGATGATACTCTTATAGGGTTAACTATTTTTATAAAAGAATTTTTATTTTTAACAGATGAGTATAAAGAAAGACAAGAACAATATTTTCAAGACATAATAACCATAGATATGAAGAAAACAGGATTTAAAACGTATGCTCAGGCAAGACAGGTATTAGAGGATGTAGTATCAATAGGGAAAATGGGAGGATCATTAGAGAAAGTGAAACAAATAGAAAGACAAGAAGGAAGACAAGAAGGAAGACAAGAAGGAAGTCAAGCAAGGTTAGAGCAAGCAGTACTTGGATCTTATAAAAATGGATTTCCTCTCTCTGTTATATCATCGGTACTTGGCATAACAGAAAAAGAAGTATTGGATATAATAAAGAAAAATTAAACATGAGTCCAACCCAAAAACTCTCTTTTACAGATTTCTAATACCTACACACTATTACCTAAAAATCACAATAATAAACTCAACATGACACCTCAAAAAAGTATAAAAGAAATTGTATCCGCAGAAGAAATATCACTCATAGACCTCTTCCTTGTAATAAAGCCCCATCTCAAATATGTATATTATTCAGTAGGAATATTTTTTGTAATAGGTATTATACATACCATCACTGCACCGAAAGAATACGAAGCAAAGTCTACTATACTTTTAGAATCTACTAATACCTCTTCTTCTTCTGAATCACTGAGAGGATTAGCAGGATTAGCAGGAATCAATCTTCCTACTTATCATATTGCTGCCGGAGATATAAACGCAGATCTGTATCCCGCTATTATTGATAGCCAACCATTTTTATACGAACTTATGAAAGAGAAATTTTATTTTTCTGATGAAAAAAAAAATATGTCTCTCTATGAATATTTACTCAAGAACGAAACCAAAAATATTATTTCCTCTACCATCGGATTTATTTTTTCTATCCCCGATATACTTATAGGTATGTTTCAAACCTCTCAACCTATTCCGATCCCCCCTCATTATAAAAAAGATAGTATAACTACAACAAATGAAAAAAATACTATTTTAAAGATAACGGGAGAAGAAATACAGGTTATGAATTCTTTGAGAAACAGAATAAAAATAGAAAGTTCAAAAAAAAATACTCGCACCACTACTTTTATAACAAAGATGCGTGATGCTTATGTAAGCGCAGAATTAAATAATACCGTAAGAAAAAAAGTGGTAGATTATGTCATTAATTACAAAACAGAAAAAAAAAGAGCAAATTTAGAGTTTGTAGAAAAACAACTCAAAGAATCAGAAAATAAATTTAAAGCCGCACAATATGCCCTTGCCTCTTTTAAAGACAGTAATAGAGAAATGATATACTCTACTACAAAAGCAAAAGAACAGGAACTTCAGGCAGAGTTTAATTTAGAATATAATATCTACAATAATCTTTCTCTAGAATTTTATAAGGCAAAAATAGATATGGAAAAAGAAACTCCTATATTTTCTATTTTTGAGCCCGTAACCATGCCCCTTTCAAATACAGAACCAAATATAAAAAAAATTTTACTTATATACATAGCCGCAGGAATACTATTTGGTGGAATGCTTGTTCCCCTGTTCCTTTTTAAAAGTTATTATAATAGTATAAGAGAAGAAAAAAAACTAAAAACTTATACGGAAAACCAAAATATTCCCTAAAAATCAATATCGTTATACAATAAAATATAAATCAAAAACACAAATATGCTTCTTATCATACAAAAAATAAAACAGTTTTTAAACCTGTTTATTCATATTGGGATAATATTAGGAATATCTATGACTATACTTCTGGTATACTTCTTGCTGTACCTCCCTATTCACACAAAGCATGGGGAAACAATAACTGTACCAGACCTAAAAGGAGTATCTATGGAAGATTTAGAGGATATACTCGGAAAAAGAAAACTTCGTTATGAAATCACTAAAGACTCCAGCTTTTCATCCGAATACCCTCCATTTGTCGTACTAACACAAGTACCCCCCGCTTTTTCTTTTGTAAAAGAAAATAGAAAAATATATGTTTCTCTCAATGCAAAAATGCCTCCACTCGTAAAAATGCCAAACCTTATAGACGGCTCTCTCAAAAATGCTCAAATGGTATTGAAAAGTTATGATATAATTCTTGGGGAAATAGAATATGTCCCCGACCTCGCACAGAATAGCGTCAAGGAACAATTTTATAAAAACAAACCAATATCTCCTGGCACTCTCTTACCCAAAGGGTCTTCTATAGATTTACAAGTAGGAGATGGGATGGGAAATCAACAGCTCCTTACTCCTGATATAATAGGAATGAACTACGAAGAAGCAGAAATTCTTATACTCGGTTCTAACTTAAAAATAGGTGAAATACATACCCATTCCAAAGGAACTATAACTAAAATAATGAGACAAGGTGGAGTTGAAAAAACAATAACAGAGACCGCTCAAAAAGGAACTATATTTCAGCAAAACCCTTTACCGAATACAAGAATAAATGTAGATACTCCCATAGAGATATGGGTAGTAGGGGATACTAAAAAATGATGATTTATACAAATAAAAATCCCGAAGGGATAGAAGTATGGTAACTATTTATCTATTCTTTTTCTTTGATTTTTATTTTTTTT
>JASGCU010000072.1 GCA_030053935.1 Chitinophagaceae bacterium | reverse complement strand
TATAATAGTTATAATGACTCATTTTTTACAAAAATTACATAAAATTCTAAAAAATAAATTTTTATAGTATAATTGTATTTTTGAAAAAGAGAATAAATCACAAAATGAAATCCGAAATACATAAAAAAGTAGATTCACCCTGAAATAGATACAAAAATGAAAACAATATACAATACAATTATTTTGTATTTATAATAAATATAATAATACAATAAGTATAATAATACAATGGAAAATCTTTTTTACACAATTTTAACAATACATATTTTAGGGGGAGGAATAGGTCTATTAACGGGTACTCTTATTATGATAAACAAGAAAGGAAACTCTTTACATAAAACTATAGGAAAAATATTTGCATACGGAATGATTTCTGCAGGCTTTTCGGGCATAATAATGTCTCTTCTTCACCCTGATTATTTTTTATTTATAATAGGTATTTTTACTCTCTATTTAGTTGGAACCGGGAAGAGATTTATTTTTCTTACAATGTTACATACCGGACAAAAGCCGTATATTATTGATTGGATTATGACATATACTATGCTTATTACAGGTTTGGTGTTTATTATTTTAGGAATGTACCATCTCTTAGAATACAATATATTTGGTATTGTCTTTATAGTTTTTGGTGCTGTGGGATTACTTTCTTCTATACAAGACATAAAACACTACAAAGGTATTATAAAACAAAAAAAATACTGGCTTTCTATTCATATACAAAGAATGGTTGGGGCATATATTGCCTCTCTTACAGCATTTTTGGTTGTAAATATACATAATATCCCTGTTGAAATACCTTCTTTTATAGTATGGTTATTACCTACTACATTATTTGTTCCATTTATATTTTTTTGGATAAAAAAATACGTAGGAAAAAAAATTACTTCTCAATAGAGTATTGTACATTTTTTTGGTATTATTAAAATTATATGGATATTCTCAAAACACATTTTTCTTATTTAATAACTTTCAGTATGGACTCAATAATTAAATCATAACTAAATAGTTAAAAAAAAATGCAATTACCAGATCAAAACCCTTATCAAAAAATTTTTGCTCTCCAGAAAGAAAAAAGTGAACATTTACGGAGTGAAACTTATCGTCAAAGAAAAGAGAGAGTTTTAAAGATACAACAGTGGATACATAATAATAGAAAAAGTATTCAAGAAGTGTTATATTTGGATTTCCAAAAACCTGCTCCCGAAGTAGACATTTCTGAGATACTCCCATGTCTTATGGAAATCAAATTTATTGCAAAAAACATAAAAAAGTGGATGCGCCCTCGAAACGCCCCCTTTTCTATTACTCACATAGAAGCATCTTGTAAAATTTATTACGAACCCAAAGGCGTTTGTCTTATAATATCTCCTTGGAATTATCCATTTAACTTATCTATAAGTCCATTAGTTTCTGCGCTTTCATCCGGTAATACAGTTATTTTAAAACCATCAGAGCATACTCCTCACACCAGTAAGTTACTTACTACAATGATTCAAGAACTCTTTACCCCCGAAGAAGTAACCGTAATACAAGGAGATGCCTCGGTCGCCGAGCAATTATTACAACTCCCTTTTGACCATATATTCTTCACAGGAAGCCCAACAATAGGAAAAATAATTATGAAAGCAGCGTCTCAACACCTTACATCTGTAACCCTTGAATTAGGAGGAAAATCACCCACTATAATTGATGAAACAGCCGATATATCCGACGCAACAGATAAAATTGCCTGGGGGAAATTTTTAAACTCAGGCCAAACCTGTATAGCTCCCGATTATATACTTATTCATAAAAACATAAAAGAAAAATTTATATCCTCCCTCATAAAAAAAATAGAAACCATGTGGGATAAAGAAAAAACAAATTTTACAAGCCCATCCGATATGACAAGAATTGTAAATCAAAAACAATTTCTAAGATTGGTAGCTTTATTAAAAAATGTACAGCAACATAACGCTACTTTTCTATATGGAAACGAGTACTACCCCGAAAAAAGAATTATAAAACCAACCATAATAGAAGGAATGCCTCCAAATTCTCTTATAGCAGAAGAAGAAATTTTTGGACCAATCCTTCCTATCGTAGTATACAATAATTTACAAGAAGCGATTCATATCATAAATGCAAAACCAAAACCTTTATCTATTTATATGTTCTCAAAGAATCAAAAAGCAATAGATCACCTACGTATCAATACTTCATCAGGTGCATTTGTAGTCAATGAATGTTTAGTACATTTTTCTCACCATCAAATGCCTTTTGGAGGAATAAATAATAGTGGAATAGGAAAATCACATGGATTCTTTGGATTCCTTGCCTTTTCAAATGAAAAATCTTATATGAAACAAAGAATAGGATTTACCACTTTCAAATTACTCTATCCACCTTATACAGCGTGGACTCAAAAAATCATAAACACACTTATAAAAATATTCGGATAAAATAATATATATGCGATTAGTTATACCATTACTACTAGTACTATTATGGTACGGATGTAATAACAAAGAAGAAGAAAAAAAAAGAAAAAAAGATTTTGAATTACAACACCTTGATTGGAAAACAAAAAGATATGAAGATCTCCGAAAAGAATTCGGATATTTAAGTATCGCAGGATTTTATTGGTTAAAAGAAGGAGCAAATTCATTTGGAAGCGATTCTTCAAACGACATTGTCTTCCCACCAAGTTTTCCGAAGCATTTAGGCACATTTTTCGTAACCGGAAAAAGTGTATCCATGGTTCATACTAAAAATATAATTATAGAAGATAAAAATAAACAACCCTTACCAGAAGTATCAGATGTTTTTTTAGATACAGAAGATGCATCCACACTTATGAAACAAGGAGATATGTATTGGAAAGTAATATCAAGAAATCAAAAACTAGCAATACGTCTTTGGGATATGAAAAATCCACTTATAGATTCTTTGAAACCATTTCCTACTTTTCCTACCAATACCAATTGGAAAATAAAAGCGAAACTCCAAAAAGATAATCATCCTCAGAAAATAAATATTCAAACCGTTTTAGGATATTCTGATGAGCAGGATTGTCCGGGTATTTTTGTTTTTCAAAAAGACGGAAAAAACTATAACCTTACACCTTATATGGACGGAGATATCTTTTTTATTGTATTTTCAGATAGCACTTCTGGCATAAGTACTTACGGTGGAGGAAGATTTTTACATGCAGAAAAAATAAAAGAAGATGAATTTTGGATAGATTTCAACAGAGCATATAACCCACCTTGCTCCTTTTCATCATATACAACATGCCCAATGCCACCAAAAGAAAATATTTTAAAATTAAAAGTAGAAGCAGGGGAACAATATTTTGTAAATGAACACACAACAATACAATAAATAAATTATTATAAAAAATAAATATATAAACACATCAAAAAATAAAAAATGAGAAAATCACATGAAATAGACTACAAAATATATGGAGAAGGTATTCAGATTGTAGAGATAGAACTGGACCCTCAGGAGACAGTAATAGCAGAAGCAGGTACTATGCTTTTTATGGAAGATGGTATCCAATTCGAAACAAAAATGGGAGATGGCTCTAATGCAGACCAAGGATTTTTAGGAAAACTATTATCCGCAGGGGCAAGGCTTTTAACAGGAGAATCACTCTTCATCACCCATTTTACGCATAGAGGATATGGGAAAAAAAAAGTTGCTTTTTCAGCCCCTTATCCAGGTACCATAATTTCATTTGACCTGTCCCAACAGTTAAACCATGAAATAATTGTTCAAAAAGACGGTTTTCTTTGCGCCGCTTTAGGAACTAAACTATCCATGGTATTTAATAAAAAAATTGGTTCAGGATTAGTAGGTGGAGAAGGATTCATCCTTCAAAAACTATCAGGAGATGGAATGGCTTTCGTTCACGCAGGAGGAACAGTTATAGAAAAAAAACTAAATAACGAAGTACTAAGAATAGACACAGGTTGTGTAGTAGCTTTTGAAAGCTCTATTGATTTTGATGTTCAAGTAGCTGGCGGCCTCCAATCCATGCTTTTTGGAGGAGAAGGTCTCTTCTTAGCTACCTTGAAAGGCACCGGAAAAGTATGGTTACAATCAATCCCTATAAGAAAACTCATACAAGCACTTTCACCATACGGAAGAAATACAGGAAAAGAATAAACTATAAAAAAATAAATATAAACCATTATATAAAATAATGAAACACAAATACGGATATACCAAAGATGGAAAAGTATTTAGACATGCGTTTCTGCACCACGAAGAAATTCAAATAGGGATAGTAAAAACAACAGAAGAAGAAGCAATACAATACTTCACAAAAAAGTACGATGTTTTATCTGAAAAAATAAATATAATAGAAAAAAAAATATCAGAAGCTACTAATAAAGGATCCTATCTCCTACAGCTAATACATATAAAAGAATCTATCCAAAAATATAAAGGATTGGGTGATTTTATCAGAGTGTACGAAAAAATAGAACTATTAGAAAAATATTTAAAAGAAATTATCTCTATAAATAAAGAAAAAAATAAAGAAGCAAAAGAAGCACTTATTCAAGAATTATCAACACTCATAGACCATCAAAATGATATAAAACACATTCAGAAGAACCTAAAAGATATCCGCGAAAGATGGATAAAAAAAGGAGATACCTTTCCATATATCAATGCAGAATATGATAGAAGGTTTCTCTCTCTTCTAAAAGCATATTACACACAAAAAAAAGAATACAATGCAACATTATCAAGAACATTTTATGAAAACAAAAAAAAATATAAAGAAATAATAGAACAAATAAAACATATTCAAAAGAAGGGAAAAAATAAAGAAACCATAGAGCAAGTAAAAACATTTCAACGGAATTGGAAAACGATAGGGAAAGTATCTATAAAAGATAAACAACATCTTCAAAAAGAACTCCAAAAAGTAACAGATTTTTTCTTTATAAAAGATACCCAAAAACAAAAAAATTCTACTCCAAATAAAACCCCATCTATACATATAAATAAAAATATTATTTCCAACGACCTCAACCGATTTGATACAAAAGATAACACCGACAGGATTGCAACCAAAAAAACTTATTTTGTAAATAAAAAAACGATATCTTTTCCTAAAATAAAAGAAAAATTAGAATAAAACATAAAAAAACAAATATCTATATTATAACTCACATTACGCAAAAATTATATTCAAAAAAAATATTTTAACATTTGAAATGTGATCCCACTACGAAAAGTCTTTTTTACAAAAATATCTAGTTTCAAAACTATTGATAATCAAATTTTACAAAGTTATAAACTTATCAAAAGAGAACCTTCAAGGTGGACTCAAATGGTAAAGAGATGAATTTTTATTATATTTTTGCTTTTGCGTAATGTTAGTAATTTACTATTTTCCAACAGAAAAAATATTATTTCAAGACGACTTAGTTTGGATAGCAAAAGAAGGGGTAATTAAAAAAGCAAGTGGAAGGCAAGCCGGACTTTACAATGCAGTTAAAGAACTTGGTTTAGACATCATTACGATTTTTCAATCATGGCCCGTAGCTGACTACGGTGTAAAGACAGTTATTCCATTTGCAGATATTGAAAAATCAATGAACATAGAATAAAGAACGGGTCATAACGTAGATTTTGCCTTAGTGTGTGGGTAGTGAATAGAAACAATTGAGAATTAATAAACGTTGGTACTGGTAAAAAGCTTTTGGTTTTAAAAACCCACTAACGCAAAAAAACGAAATGTACTATTCTAAAAATGAAATAAAATTAACAATAGACACAATAAATACATACTATAGTATAAACATTTGTGTTTCTACTAAAAAAATAAAAAAAACAGTAAAACAAATTTTCAAAAATTAAATCTTATTACAAACAAAACTGCAAATATAAATAGAAACATCAAGTATAAAAAAATAATATGTGAAAAATATAAAAAAAATATTAATTTGAGTTTTACCATTAAAAAAATAATAACCTACTAAATTAAATATTAAATCATGGAAGCATTAATTTTATTATTTGCATGTATAATAGGCTTTTTTACGCTTATTTATTTTGTACCATTAAACCTATGGATCACAGCTATATTTTCAAATGTAAGAGTGAGTTTATTAGATCTTATTCTTATGAGAATACGAAAAGTACCACCAAGTATTATAGTAAATTCATTAATTACAGCAACAAAAGCCGGAATATTAGTTTTGGATTCCGAAGGAAGTACAAAACGCAGACCGCTTAAAACTACAGATCTAGAAACACATTATTTAGCTGGCGGAAATGTTCCTCAAATTATCAGAGCATTAATATCTGCAGATAAAGCAAATATAAATCTTACATTTAAACAAGCAACCGCAATAGATTTAGCAGGAAGAGATGTTTTTGAAGCAGTTCAAATATCTGTAAACCCTAAAGTTATTGATACCCCATCTGTGGCAGCTGTCGCTAAAGACGGTATTCAATTAATAGCGAAAGCAAGAGTAACAGTACGTGCTAATATATCCCAATTAGTAGGAGGAGCAGGAGAAGAAACAGTATTAGCAAGAGTCGGAGAAGGAATAGTAACCTCAATAGGATCCGCAAAGAGTCATAAAGAAGTATTAGAAAACCCAGATAAAATATCAAAATTAGTTTTGTCTAGAGGATTAGACGCGGGAACTGCATTTGAAATATTATCTATAGATATTGCAGACGTAGATGTAGGCGCAAATATAGGTGCAAAACTTCAAATAGACCAAGCTACAGCAGACCTAAAAATAGCAGAAGCAAGAGCAGAAGAAAGAAGAGCTATGGCAGTAGCATTAGAACAAGAAATGATTGCAAAAGCACAAGAAGCAAGAGCAAAAGTTATAGAAGCAGAATCCGAAGTCCCTTTAGCAATAGCAGAATCTTTTAGATCAGGAAACTTAGGAATTATGGACTACTATAGAATGGAAAACATGAAGTCCGATACTGCAATGCGAGATTCTATATCTGGCAAAACTAATAAAGTAGATAAAAAGAAAGAATAAAATAATAATATAATTTTGTAATAAATCATTTAAAAATAGAACAACTCTTAACCTCTCTTTTTTTATTTAAAAACATTGAAAAAAATAATATTTATTACCATAGATACTATTGTATCTAAAGAAAATAATAACCCTTATTATACAAATATACCTAACTTTGTTGATAAAGCACTAATTAATATATTAAAAATATCTGATAATGAAGAATTCGAAATAGTATTCCTTATAGATAAGCACACAACAAGATTAGAATATAATATTCAAAAAACAAATGAAACAGAAAATACTCATATTAATATAATATCAATAGTTTTAGAAATAATAAAAGCAATAGGTATAAAATTCTATGACTATTATTATGACATAACAGAATCAGAAAAAGACACAAAAATAGATTTTGAAAATGATAGCATAAATATACATAATTTACAAAAAATATACGATTTAAATTATTCCTATCTTATAACATCACAACCATTGTTATTAGAAACAAATACTATCCCTTCTGTGAAAAAAATATTTTTCACAGACCAATATTCTGAAAATATAGATACTACATGTTCTTGGGATAATATTTATAAATACCTGATACAACAACCACGAAAAATATCTATACATAAAGAAAATAAAGATATAGATATAACTATTACACTCAACTTAGATGGCGCAGGAAAAACAAATATAAATTCAGGTATAGGTTTTTTAGATTTTTTATTAGAACAATTTGGAGAATATTCTTCTTGTGATTTATACATAAGTATAATAGGAAATCTAAATGTAGATGAGCATAGTACAGTCGAAAGTACAGCACTAGTATTGGGAGAAGCATTTAAAAAAGCATTAGGAAAAGTGAATAATAACCATTACGGATTTATGCTCCCCGTCAATGATTGTTTGGCACAAGTAGCTATAGAATTTGGAACAAGTCCATGGCTTGTATGGGACACAGAATTTAGACGTGAAAAAATAGGACAAATGCCTACCGAATTATTTTTTTATTTTTTTAAATGTTTTTCCGATGCATCAGACTGTAACCTTAATATAAAAGCAGAAGGACATAACGAACATCATAAAATAGAATCTATAATAAAAGCATTTGGTAAAGCAATAAAAATGGCGATAGATAAACATTCTAACCCCGATACATTTATTATAAACGAAATACCCAAACCTGTAAAAGAAAAAAAAATTACTTTTAAAAATAATATAAAAAATAACTAACCCGCACTAAAAATGAATAAAAAAAAAATAATACAAAAAATGCTCCCGCATACAATTGCGATTTTAATATTTTATGTATTAACCCTCATTTTTTTTAGAGAAACATTATTTAATGAAAAACAAATAAATCAACACGATATACAACAATACAGAAATAGTGCAAGAGAACTCAATGAATTTAATGCTAATAAACCCCTATCCGAACAATCACTATGGACAAATAGTATGTTTTCTGGCATGCCATCCTATCTTATATCTATTAAATGGTATAACGATATAGTCATGGCACTCTATGAATACTACGGTATGGGTTTATCCCATCCTGTAAGAATTTTTATATTCTCACTACTATCGTTTTATATACTTTTACTCTCATTTAAAATAAGACCTTATATTGCTATTATAGGTGCAATAGGATTTACTTTCAGTTCCTACAATGTGATAGGTTTTTTCGGAGGGCATAATTCTAGAATAGGTGCTATAGCCTTTGTTCCTCTTGTTCTAGCTGGATTACACTTTGCTTATCAAAAAAAAATATGGATGGGAGTAGCAATAACATCGGTAGCAATGGCATTACATATAGCATTTGCGCATATTCAAATAACTTATTATCTTTTATTTATTGTATTAACCTATTGTATTGTAGAATTTTTTATATTTCTATCTCGAAAACAACTTTTTCTATTCTTAAAAATAAGTATTTTATTGCTCATAGGAGCATGTATAGGATTAGGAACCTCTGCGGGGAAACTTTTTACTATTTATGAGTACAATAAATATTCCATACGAGGCAAGGCAGAATTGCAAGAACAAATTCAAGAAAGACGAACAGGAGAAGGCTTAGATAAAGAATATGCATTCCAATACAGTAACGGAATAATAGAACCGATAGTTTTATTTATTCCGAATATATTAGGAGGATCATCTCAACAAAGTCTAGATAAAAAATCATATTTGGGAAAAAAAATGAAAGAGTATGAAATACCAGATTCACAAGCAAATGCTCTATTAGAAAATGCACCTACATATTGGGGAAATCAACCTCTCACAGCACCATACTACTCAGGATGTATTTTTATATTCTTATTTGTATTAGGATTCGTATCCCATATATCTCTAAAAAATCAGGTAGATTATAAAAAAGAATATTTAGATAAAGGTTTTTTTCATTTCTTCTTTGAAAAAACACAAAGAGTATATTTTTTGTGGATGTTTTTTATGATATTAGCAGGTATAATGCTCAGTTGGGGAAGCAATTTTTATCTTAACTCTCTTTTGTTTGATTATCTACCTGGATACAATAAATTTCGTTCTCCTACTTTTACTATGCTAATACCTATTTTCTTTTTCATATTAGGAGGATGTATTGCATTGGAAGAAGTATTTTTAGCTTCTTTTCAGCAAAATTGGAGAAAAATAGAAAAAAAACAAATTCGCAATCTTTTATTAGCAGTACTACTAACCGCTGGATTTGCTTTATTACTCCTTTGCATAGGAATATTATTCAGTTATACCGGAAAAGTAGATACGCAACTCGCTGAAAACGAATATCCAAAATGGTTTTTAGAAGCATTGATATTAGATAGAAAATACCTATTTCGGATGGATGCCTTTAGAACTATTTTTTACATATTACTCAGTGCATGCGTTATTTTTTTCTTATGGAGAAAAAAAATCACTATCCAAGTAGCTACTCTATCTATAACTACACTAGTTGTTTTTGATGTTTTATTAGTAGCAGATAGATTTGTAAAAAAAGATTCTTTTACATCAAATGCCCCAGTTATAACTCCCGATGCTAACAAAAAAATACTTTTAGATAGTAGTTATTATCGCGTATTATATCTACCGAACCCATTCAATGATGCAAATACATCTTACTATCACCATTCTATAGGCGGTTACAGTGCTGCTAAATTGAGAAGGTATCAAGACCTTATAGAACATTGTCTCAGTAGAGAATACGCCCGATGTATAGGAATAATCAGAACGCAAGAGTATAATTTTACATCTTTACCTGTTATAAACATGCTCAATACAAAATACTTTCAGATGGGAGAAGAATATAAAGATGTTATAAAAAATAACAATGCAAATGGTCCCGTTTGGTTTGTAAAAAAACTTGTCCCTGTAACAACTCCTGATGAAGAAATGAAAACACTCTGTACCATTGATACAAAAACAACTGCTGTCATAGATGTGAATAAGTACCCTATTCTGCAAACAGAATACGATACCACCGGAAATATTTCCTTTCAAAAATATCAACCGAATAAAATTACTTATATATCTTCTACCTCAGAAAAAAGATTTGCTGTGTTTTCAGAAATATACTACCCAGAAGGATGGAAAGCAAAAATAGACGATCAAGAAATTCCTATAATGAGAGTTAATTATGTATTGAGAGCTTTAGAGATACCACAAGGAGAACATACTATAACTTTTACCTTTGAATCCGATTCTTATTTACAAGGTAATACTATTATGAAAATCTTTTCATGGATACTATTAGGCACTCTTTTATCCGGATTAGGATATGAAATTTATAAAACATCGCTTATATTTCATGAGAATAAAGAAAATACCTCTGAAAAAAACATGAAATGGAAAAAAAAAAAAATACTTGATACCTCAACATAATATATTTTTCAATCTAAATCAGTAATATAATGCGACTACATAAAATATTAGAGTTCATAATAGACAGAAAATTATTCATAAAGATATTTAGAATAATAGCATTTATAGAAGGACTTTCTTTTATGATTCTTTTATTTATAACAGTACCGCTCAAATATATATTTGATATGTATACACCTAATATTATAATAGGAAAGATACACGGCGGACTTTATATTTTATATATAATTCTTCTTTTGGATATTTTTTTTAAATCAGATAATTGGAATGCAAAAGTATTTTGGAAATGTGTTTTTTTAGGTATCATCCCTTTTGGAACTATTTGGGCTGATAAAAAATATTTTAATAGAATCCAATAGTATTTTTATGACCAACCTAAAAGTTTTAAATTGGAAAGAATATGAACTTATAGATAGTGGAAATAAAGAAAAAATAGAAAGATTCGGACATCTTACTATTATTAGACCTGAACCTCAGGCACTTTGGAACAAAAGAATGTCCGCAGAAAAATGGGAGCAACTCGCAGATGCTAAATTCACCCGAAATATAAACACAAAAAATAACTATGAAAATGAAGGTGGATGGACTTTTTATAACAAAAAAAAAGAATGGTTACTTCCTTACCATTATAAAAAACTATCGCTTATATTCAAATTGAAATTTACAAACTTTGGACACGTAGGTGTTTTCCCCGAACAAGCGGAAAATTGGAATTTTCTTTACGATACCATAACTACACATAAGTTTCAAAATATATTAAATCTCTTTGCTTATACTGGTGGTTCCTCCTTATCTGCTATATCTGCCGGAGCATCTGTTACTCACTTGGACTCTGTAAGTACTATAAAAGAATGGGCTGTTGAAAACCAAAATCTTTCACATCTCCCAAACAATATACGATGGATAGTAGACGATGTTGTAAAATTTGTCAAAAAAGAAATAACACGAGGAAAAAAATACGATGGAATTATATTAGATCCTCCCGCTTACGGCAGAGGAGTAAACGGAGAAAAATGGATATTAGAAGAACATTTGGGTGAATTACTCACTTTATGCCACCAACTACTACAAAAAAATAAAAATTTCTTACTACTCAATACTTATAGCGTCGGAATTTCTTCCATAGTAGGAAAAACCCTCATAGAATCAATATATAATCCTAACAATGTAGAATATGGAGAACTATCAATTGTTTCCCGTACTAAACAAGAAATCCCATTTGGAACTTTTACTAGATTTGTTACTCTCTCATAATAAGGAGTAACACTTCTAAAAATTGATTTTTGGAAGATTCATACATAAAAATAGCTATTGTTAGTTAAATATAGATTTTGTATATTACCAAATAAAAACTATAAAAAATATTAGTTATCCAAAATGTAAAAATTCAAATAATTAAAAGGATAGTAAAATTTTAGGCAGGCAACGATATTTTTGTAAAGATTGTAAATATAGATATTCTGTAGTGAAGAAAAGTACAGAAAAACCATAAAAAAGAAGCGTTTAGCGTTATCTATGTATCTTGAAATTTTGGGTGGTGATTCAAAAAGTATGATAGGTTAAATAAAGCCCCAATTAATATAAAAAATTGCTCAACAAAAGGCTTTCATTGTGATTAAACATTTTTTTTGAAAGA
>JASGCU010000071.1 GCA_030053935.1 Chitinophagaceae bacterium | reverse complement strand
GATAGCATTATTTAATTTTAACCATCACTATAAAGAGTTTTTTAGAAAGAGGCATAAAAAAAAATGGATACCTATAAAATATCTGTATATGCTTAAAGAATACATTTGCATAAAATTAGCATCCAAGGAGAGTTTTTTATTTTCTAAAACTTATGAAGTTATCACCTCAGGAACCATAATGAATTTATCTGCATTTCAAGAAATTGGAAATATGGATGAAAATTTATTTATAGATGAAGTAGATCACGAATATAGTTTAAGAGCAGTAAAAAAAGGTTTTTTTGTTATGAGAACACACTTACAGTATCTCCTCCATTCTATAGGAGATTCTGTTATGACTTACCAAAAGTTTTTTTTATTTACCATCAAAAAGAAAAGAAAAATTCATAATCCTGTTCGTATTTATTATATGTATAGAAATCGTTTATATGTAGCAAATAAATATAAAGATGTTTTCCCTGAAATAATAAAAAAAAAAATACATAGTAATAAATACTGGGAAAAGAAAATTCTACAATATTATCCAACACCCGACATATATTTACAAATGATACATCTTGCTAAAAGTGATTATGAAAATAATATTATGGGAAAACTACAAATAGACAATGTATTACCTCTTTTACAAAAAATCATAAAACGGCAACAAAAATAATGAAAGTAGTATTAGTAAATTTTTCTACTAAAGTATTTGATGAAAGCAGAAAATGTCTCAATGTATCAGCAATAAAATTTGGAATAGAACCAAATTGTATTTTTAGTTTTGGAGAAGAAGATTTAATAGGGACGGATTTTTATAAACAACATTTGGATATTTTTCAAAATACTAAAGGATTTGGTTATTGGCTTTGGAAACCTTTTTTTATTTCGGAAGTATTTAGAAAACTAAGTCCCGATGATGTATTATTGTATATGGATGCAGGCATAGAATGTATTGATTCGCTACATCCATTAATTTCTCTCTGTCAAAAAAATGATATTATTTGTTTCGGTAATGGAAATAATTTCAATGCCGAGTGGACTAAAATGGATTGTTTTGTTCGTATGAATACGAATACTTCGAAAATAAAAAACGCTATTCATTGTGATGGTTCTATTATTCTTTTTAAGAAAACAGAGTTTTCGGAATTATTTATTATAAAATGGCTTTCCTATTGTAGTGAAAAACCACTTATTTCCGATGATACAAATATTTATATAAAAAAAAATTCTATATTTTTTAAAGAACATAGACATGACCAATCTATATTTTCCATATTAGCACATCAATACAATGTTCCAATTTACAGATGCCCATCTCAATTTGGAAATCATTATAAGCATCCTCGTATAAGAGTTTCGGGAGAATTTAATTGTATAAGTCAGGTTTATCAAAAACAAGTAAAGTTTTATGCTGTAAAATACTATAATAATTCTTTATATCCTCAAATATTGAATCACCACAGAAGGAAGAATAACCCTTCATCAGTATTACCTGTTAAAAAACATAAAAACAAAAAAGAGTATTTTTTATATAAATTACAAAAACCATGGCGGTTGTTAGTATCACTACTGAGGATTATGGTAATAAAACAATTACAATACTAATTTTCTTGATGTATTAAAACGAAAAAAATAATACCTTTTATTAAAACATAAATATATTTCTATAACATAAAAGCAAAATGATACATAAAAAAAACAAGTTTAAAATAATACTCATTTAATTTGATTCAAATGGTTACAAATACAATCTTTTTTTCTATTATAGTGCCTACTTTTAATACTGAAAAAGATATTAAGAAGTGTATGGAATCTCTTATTTATCAAGATTTTAATTTATTTGAAATTATTATAATTGATAATTGTTCGGAAGATAATACATTAAAAGAATTATATTTTTTTGCCGAACGTTTTCAACAGATAAAAATTTTCAGTGAGAAAGATAGTGGGATTTATGATGCTATGAATAAGGGAATAACAAAAGCTCTTGGAAGATGGCTTCTTTTTTTAGGTTCAGATGATGAATTAGATAATAATCAGGTCTTGAAAAATGTATACGAAAAAATTAAAGATACAAATTATGACTGGGTATATGGCTATTCTGTAATAAAAGAAACTAATAAAAAATTTGAAAAAAAAAAAAAAGATATATACTCTCTCTATACAGTAAATATCTGCCATCAATCTATTTTTTATACAAAGACCATCTTTCATAAAATAGGAAATTATAATACCAGATATAATCTCTATGCGGACTGGGACTTGAATATTAGGTGTATGGAAAATACCGAAATATCGCATTCTTATATAAATATATGTATTTCAAAATACAGTATGGGAGGCACTTCTACTAAATACAAGTTTACAGACAAAGAATTTTTGAAAGATAAATTATATCCATTCCTATTACGTTATAATTCTTCTCATAATATCTTTCATTATATTCTTTTGTGGAAATTATTAAATAATTTTCCCATAGATGATTTTATAGAATACAATTTTCATAAAGCCAACAAGAATATATTGTATTTATTATCCCATGTTCAACGGTTTAGACATATAAAAAACAGAAAGATCAAAAAAATAATAATGATTTATTATTATTTTTTTGATATATTTATTTTACGAAAACAAAATGTTCCATAATAATGTAACTATTTAGATGCTCTATTTGATATAAATAAATACAAATCCAGTATAAAAGATAAATACAAAAGTATTCTTATTTTTTCCAATTCTTATACTTTTCTATTACCAATTGTATGGAATTATATGACGTATCCATTGTTTTTTCTATATTCATATTATCTATCCATCTTATACATTCTATGTTTTCTGATTCTTGTGGTTTCATATTCGCATCATCTAATAAATCCATAACATACCATTTTGTTTTTTTGAGAATTATTTTTTGCTGTATAGTATATATATGAAAGGTGGTACAAAGTTTTTGAGGGTTTTGTACTCTAATAGAGCATTCTTCTTCTACTTCTCTTATGGCTGTTTCTTTGAGAGTTTCTTTTTTCTCTACTTTTCCTTTTGGGAGATCCCATTTTCCCAATCTATATATACATAAAATACAATTATTTTTTCGCACTATTCCTCCCGCTGCTTTTATATATGATTTTTTTTTCTGCATGGTGCGGATTATTTTTATTTTTTTATCTACTTCAAGGGTAAATATACTATCTGAAATATTGTCTTTTTTGAGAAGCAGAGTGATGAATGTATACACTTCTTTGTTTTTCACATTTCTAATACAGATATTTTTTTCTTTAATAGAAGTTATGTTTTCTTCAAAAATACTATTGTATTCTACGTCGAATTGTTTTTTTTTGGAAACTTGACTCTTTTTTTTTATGTTAATGGTATTTGAACCTACAAATATTTTCATGTTTTTGTTATATAGTTTATAAATGCCAATTATTTGACGATGTTTATTCAAGGGTTATATATTTTTTCCATACGGTAAGCCATTTTTTATTTTTATACCATCCATGGCACCCGAATGGGAGTATATTATTATTCATCTGTATTGCTTTTTCAGGAAAATGCTCTATGGAAAATAGGAGTGCTTCTTTGAGAGGAGGGGTTTTTATTTTTTTTTCTTTTTCATTTACTTCTATGGACCAAAAAAAATCTTCGTTTTCTGTGTATGGATTCGAGGGTATAATCGTTTTATGAGTTCTTTTTGAAAACATATCAAGACAGATGGTATAAAAAGTTTTTGTTTTCCTCAGTGAAAATCCTCCATTTCCCACTTTATTATAACGAGTATATTTATAAAATGCTTTTATATATTTTGCTATCCATTGAAGTAATAATAATTTTATTTTTCCTATGCCTGATGTATATTTCGGTCCCCACGGGGCACCTATGTAATCATAATTTTTTTGGCACCAATAGGAGAGTTCATCTTTAAACACGTAGGCATCTAATTGGTGGATAAGTATGTATTCATATTCCAAAAATTTTTCATAAAATTCTGTAGAGGTCAAGAGTGCATTGTATCCCTTTATAGATTCAAAGTAAAAATCCGAAAAACTTGCTGTCATACATTCTTTATATTCTTCTGTAATGCAAGAAATGTTCAGAGAAATCGGTTTTACTATAATAATAGGGTATTTATGTAAGACGGAAAAACACTGCTTGAATGATCTTTTTTCAAAAAAAGACATTTCTTTTTTATAAAGAGGGATTAAAACAGCTACGAGTTTTTTTTTTATCAATTTAGAAGTATATAGTTATTATTTTTACTATTTTATTTAAAAACACAGGAAGGATAATCAAAAATAAATAGATTATAGATAATACAGGTGCTAAAATTATTTTCTCTCATTTTTCTAATGCCTCTATTTGTAATACAATGGATTCCCATTTTTTTTGGAGTTCATTCAGAGTTTGCTTTTTGAGAATGTATGAACTATTGATATTTTCTAATTTTTGAGGGTTGGAATATAATTCTGTATTGAGTAATTCTTGTTCTAATATTTTTATTTCTTGCTCTATGGAGTTTATATTTGTTTCCACTTCTTCTAGCTGTTTTCTCATTTTTTTAGATTCATGAGTATTATTTTTTTCTATGGGAGAGGAAGGTTTTGTGTCTTGTTTTTTGGCAGAGGTGTTTTGAGATGTGGGTATTTGTTTTGTGTTGTCTTTGATTTCTTCGGCAGAACGTTTATTTTTCCACCATTCGTATTCTTCGTATTTTCCGGGATATGTTTTTATTTCTTGATTTTCAAGCCACCATATTTTATTTGCAACTTGGCTTACAAAGTATCTATCATGGGATACAAGTATAAATGTTCCTTCGTACTGCTGTAGTGCTTGTATAAGTATGTTTACAGATTGTATATCTAAGTGGTTAGTGGGTTCATCCAGTAATAAAAAGTTTGATTCTGATACTAATGTTTTTGCTAATGCAACTCTTGATTTTTCTCCTCCCGATAGTATTTTTATTTTTTTAAACACATCTTGATCGGAGAATAAAAAACATCCTAAAATACTTCTGAGTTCGTTTTCTGTTTTATCTTTTCCCATGGACTTGAGTTCTTGTAGTAGGTCATTTTCCAATGTAAGTGCTTCTAATTGGTGCTGTGCATACATAGAATAGTTTACGTTATGGCCTTCTCTTCTGCTTCCTTCGAAAGGTTCTATATTTGCTATAATACGGAGGAGGGTAGATTTTCCTTTTCCATTAGCTCCTATGAGTGCTATTTTATCTCCACGTTCTATGGTAGCATTGCTGTCTTTGATGATGGGAAGTGTTTCGTATTTTTTTTGTATATTTTCTAAATGGATAACATGCTTCCCTGATGGTTTAGAAAACTTAAATCGGAAGTTCACTTTGGCTGTCTCATCAATGACTTCGTTTACGACTTCCATTTTTTCTAATAGTTTTACTCTACTTTGAACTTGGCGTGCCTTGGTTGCTTTAGCTCGAAATCTTTCTATGAATCTTTCTGTTTGTCGGATTTTTGCTTGTTGGTTTTCGTATGCGTTTTTTTGAATTTCATTTCGGATACTTTTTTCTTGTAAATAAAATTCATAATTTCCTGGATAAAAATTAAGTTTTCCGCCTGATACTTCTACAATACAATTCGCTGTATTATTTAAAAATTGCCTATCGTGAGATACCACAATAACAGCTCCATCATAGCTTTTAAGATAATTTTCTACCCACTGTATTGATGGCATGTCTAAGTGATTCGTAGGTTCATCTAGCATAAGTATGGATGGTTTTTCTAATAATAATTTTCCGAGTATAACTCTCATTCTCCAACCACCAGAAAATTCTTTGAGAGGTCTGTGTAAATCTGCATTTGAAAAACCAATTCCTTGTAGAATTTCTTCTGCTTTACTTTGGATAGTATATCCATCTAATGCTTCAAATTTTTCTTGGAGTTTTGCTAATTTTTCTCCCAATTCTTCGGTATAATTTTTTTCCATTTGGGCTATTGTTTTCTCTATTTCTATATGTATAGATTGTGCCAAACTGAATGCCTTCATCACTACATCTAATATAGATTCATTGGATTGAAAAGAGAGCAAGTCCTGATTGAGAAAACCAATAGTACATTCTTTACTTTTATTTATTTCTCCTGCATCGGGGGTTATTTCTTCGCAGATCATCTTTAATAAAGTAGATTTTCCTGTTCCATTCAATCCAATAAGCCCTATTTTGTCTTTTGGTTTTATAAAAAGCGAGGCTTCGTCATAAATAATACGCGAGCCAATATAATAAGAAAGGTTATTTATAGAAATCATGTGTATAAATATTTTATGATGGGATAATTTTGGAAACTTGAAAGTAATCGTTTTCTCTCTGGGGAGCGTTTTTGAAAATATATTCTTTTTTATCGTAATCTTTTGCTTCGTCTTTTCTCATATTGTTTATTTCAAAAGACATATTAATGAGCGGCTCTACGTTTTCTGTATCCATCTTTTGGAGATGTTCTATAAATTCTACCATACTGTTCATTTTTTGTAAGAGTTCTTCTTCTTTTTCGGGGTCTATTTCTAATCTTGCTAAATCTGCTATTTTATATAAAATTTTTTTATCTATTTCCATTTTTTATGTAATGTATTCCTTAAAATTCTTCGTTTAATGTAAATTCGGAATCTGTGGTTCCGTTTTTATTCTTTATTAATCCTGCTTTTTGATATTCGGCTACTCTTTTTTCAAAGAAATTTGTCTTTCCTTGCAACGAAATCATATTCATAAAATCAAAAGGATTCGTAGCATTATATATTTTTGAACATTGGAGTTCTAATAATAATCTATCCGCAACAAATTCTATGTATTGACACATAAGGATTGCGTTCATACCTATGAGTTTTACAGGGAGTGCTTCGGTAACAAACTCTTTTTCTAATGCTACTGCTTCTTTTATAATAGATTTTACTTTTTGGGTAGGGAGCTTATGCACAATATGATTTTTATAAAGCATACAAGCAAAATCACAGTGAAGCCCCTCGTCTCTTGAAATAAGTTCATTTGAAAATCCAAGTCCGGGCATAAGTCCTCTTTTTTTTAACCAAAAAATAGAACAAAAACTTCCAGAAAAGAAAATACCTTCTACGGCAGCAAAGGCAATAAGTCGTTCTTGAAATGTTCCGTTTGCTATCCATTTCAAAGCCCAATCGGCTTTTTGTTTTACAAAAGGCATCGTGTCTATTGCGTTAAAAAGATGCTTTTTTTCTGTTTCATTTTTTATATAGGTATCTATAAGAAGAGAATACATTTCTGAATGAATATTCTCTATTGCTATTTGAAATCCATAAAAACACTTTGCTTCTGGGTACTGTACAGATCCTATAAAATTTTGTGCCAGATTTTCATTTACTATTCCATCACTAGAAGCAAAAAATGCAAGCACATGTGATATAAAATGCCTTTCTCCATCGTTTAATTTTTGCCAATCCGCTAGATCAAGTCCTAAATCTACTTCTTCTGCAGTCCAAAAACTTGCTTCTGCGTGTTTATAAAACTCCCATATATCTTGATGTTTGATAGGAAATAAAACAAATCTTCCCTTATCTTCTTGTAACATCGGCTCTACTGCTATTGTAATATCATTATTCATGCTCTGTGTATAATTGTGTTATTGAATATATTGTCCTTTTGTATATAAATTACTATTTTTTAAAATGTGCGATGGTTCTTTTTCAAATATTCCATACATGGTAGATCCAGATCCAGACATAGAGGCATAGAGAGCATTTTTTTGATACAATGTTTCTTTTATTTCTTTCAGTAGGGGATATGTTTTAAAGGCATTTTTCTCAAAATCATTTTCCAAATGCTTTTTCCATTTCTCAATAGGAAGCGAAAGAATTTCTTCTATGGGTTTTCTATTATTATCGGGAGTAATCTGCGAATATGCTTCTTTTGTGCTTATAAAAATATTGGGGAATGCTAATAAAAGAAAATATCCTTTCAGAGAAATATTACATTCTATCAATTGCGTCCCTCGTCCTTCTGCAAAAGAAGGTTTATTTTTTATAAAAAAAGGAACATCACTTCCTAATTCTCCCGCATACTTTTCTAACTCTGAAGTTTCTATATGCAAAGAAAATAAATCGTTCAACATTTTAAGAACAAAAGCAGCATCAGCAGACCCTCCACCTAATCCCGCACCTATATTTATAACCTTGTGAAGGTGTATATGGATATTTGAAATATTTTTTTTTGTTTTCAAGAGATTGTATGCTTTTACACAGAGGTTTTCTGCTTTTTCCTCCATAGCAATACCCGAAGAGGTAAAATGTATTGTATCTGATGGTATTATTTCCAAAATATCGGTTAGAAAATATACGGGATACATACATGTAGAAATATCATGAAAACCGTCTTCTCTTTTTTGTAATATATGTAATCCTATATTAATTTTGGCATTTGGAAAAGTAACCATACATTCTTTATAACTATTTGTATATTAAAAAAGTAAAAATATAATTATTGAGTCAACTCCGAAAAGTCATTTTTACAGAAATATTGAATTTTAAAATTATTGATAATCAACAGTTACAAATCTATAAATGTATCAAAATCGTCTTTTTGGATTGGACTCATTATTCTTTATATAAAAAAACAAGAAATTGTTTTTTTACTAAAAATCATCATTGAGAGCAAATTTATTGACTCTATTCATCCATTTTCCACGAGTAAAATCAGGAAATTCTATTGGCTTTGAGCCGCAAGCAATAGATATTTCGGAAAGCGGTGAAATAGCGCTCCAAGCCGCCGCATCATAAGCATCCAAAGGGGTAGGAAGATTCCTTTTTGTTGCTTCTATAAATGCATGAATTACAAAAAAATCCATTCCCCCATGCCCAGCACTTTCTGACTCTTTGGTATATCTTTTCCAAAGAGGATGGTCATATTTTTCTATCCATGGCTGTGCCTCTTCCCATTTATGTTTTTGTGCTGAAGCCCCTTCTATATAAATGGACTTATTTACATCCATCCATATACCATTTTCTCCTTGCACTCTAAACCCTAAAGAGTAGGGGCGAGGCAGATTAGTGTCATGAGAAACGATAATCGTCTCTTCATCGGCTGTTTTTAGAACAGTAGTAATAACGTCTCCTAATTTAAATCGCACTTTTGCATTTGGATGGTCTTCTCCACCATTTTTAATAATATAATTATGTAGTCCTCGTGATTTAGAAGCGGTAGAAGTAAGAGAAATGAACCTATTTCCTTTGTTTATATTGAGCATTTGTGCTACGGGACCTATGCCATGCGTAGGGTATAAATCGCCGTTTCGTTTTACAGAATGAAGTGTCCTCCAACGTGCTTCGCTGTATGCTTTTTCTCCAAATTCTACTCCTCCTCCGTAGGGTTGTTTTCCGTCATTAAACTTCACTTCTCGTAAATCATGTTGGTAACCGCATTCCAAATGTATAAGCTCCCCAAAGATATTATTTCTTACCATATTGAGTACTGCCATGACATCTCTTCTGTAACATACATTTTCTAAAATCATACACTGCTTCCCTGTGTTTTCAGAAGTATTTACCAAATCCCAACATTCTTCCAAAGTATTTGCCGCAGAAACCTCCACTCCTACATTTTTTCCATGCTTCATTGATTCTACTGCCATAGAGGCATGCCATTCCCAAGGGGTTGCAATAATAACAGCATCAATATCTTCTCTTTTCAGAAGATTCAAAAAATCATATTCGCCTTTGGTATAGATAAAAGGAGATTTTCCGCCTGCTTTTACTACCATATCTTGAGCAGTTCTTGCATTGGGTTCATTTATATCTGCTAAAGCAATTACGACACAGTCCTTTCTCTCCAATACCAATTCTAAATGATTCTGCCCTCGTAACCCCACCCCTATAAATCCTAAACGAACTTTTTTATCTTTATCACCCTCTTTTGAAACCCCTGCTCCCGCTGTAAAAAAAGAAGAAGCTATGCTTCCACCTACCCCCGCAACAAGTGCTGTTTTTTTTATAAAATTTCTCCTGTTTTCTTTCATTGTTATATTTTCTTAAATATGCAATAAACTTATTTCAATAGAATATATATTCCTGCAATATATATTTTTATAAAACAATTATTTCAAAATGGTATATTTTTGAAAAAATGAATAATAAAAAGGGGTATAAAATTCCTATTTTCATAAAGCAGAAATTTATAAATCAATGTAACGAAAGCGAAATAAGAATTTGATACCAAATTTGAAAATGCATTTTGTGAGTAATGAAAAGTAGAAAAAACATAGAAAAATAAAAAAGAAATATATAAAATGTAAAAAAATATACCTCTTTGTATTATCATTGTAAAAAAATACTGAAGGAGTTCTTATATTTCAAAATCAATTTTTAGAACCCACTATAAAGAGTAAAATAGTTTTACTCATTTTATTTTAACAGAAATTTATAAATGACTTTTACAGAAGCAAAACAAGAATTTGACAGCAAATATGAAAGTGTAGTAGAGTTTGACTGTTTCATTCCAGAGCATCTAACTTTTAATAAAAAAACGAATTTCAAAAAAAAAAACGGAACTAAAAACGAGCAATATTATAAGTGGCAGTTTTTATATGCTATCATTCAATCTGGCTTATATACAAAAGATTATATAGGAACAGAAGTACAGTTTCCAAAAGGAAACAAATCTTCGGCACCTTTAAAATTAGACGGAGCAATTTTTGACGACATTACTTGGTTTGACAAATACAAAGATTTTCATGAAAATGGAAACAATGAAAGTTTAGAATGGTTACGAAAACATTTAATCTGCGTAATTGAATTTAAAAAAGAAGACAACAAAAATGTTGCCGATGTTTGGGATAAGCAACTAAAAGCATATTTAAAAGAGTCAGAATGTGATTTTTGTTTAGGTATAATGTATGATACTGAAAGATTATATCTGTTTAAAAAACAAGAAAATAAATTTTTACGACTTAATGAAAATTACAATAGTAAAAAAGAAGATAGTAAAACAAAAGATTTACAATTACATTTATTTGATGCCTATTATACCATTCCAAGTTATAAACAATTATTAAACAAAGTTTATCATCCAAAAATAGATCGTTCCAAAAGAACAATTCATGATTTAGAAATTATTAGTGGGGTGTATAGTTCTCAACTAAAAGATGGAATTGCTAATATACTTCATACTATGGATAAGGTAAGCTTGACTAATGAAAGGGGATATGAAATTTTAGTACAAATGATTGCTTTAAAAATATTTGACGAAAAAAAAAATATATGGCTTAAGTATTATATACAAAACGAAGAAAAAGATGATATTGAAAAACTAAAGTTTTATATAGAGCCATCAGAAAGAGATTATAGAACTTTAAACGATAAAAATGTTTTAGAATTCACTAAAAGAATAAAAGATCTAAAAGAAAAAGCCGAAACTACCTATAAAGAAATACTAAGCGAATCAATAATTGATTTTAAAAACGAATCTCACGTAAAAGTAGTTGCAACCATAGTTAATAGTTTACAGGATTATAGTTTTACCAAATCAAGTGATACAGATTTGTGGCAGATTGTATTTTATCAGTTTGCAAATGCCTTTTCCAAAGCAGAAAAAGGGCAGTTTCTCACACCAATTCCACTGATAAAATTTATTGTAAATATAGTTAATCCAAAAGAAGGAGAAACTTTAATAGATCCTACAAGTGGAAGTGCAGATTTTTTATCAGTATCTTATATAGCTTCGCAAAGTGATGTAAACGATAAAAATATTTTTGGAGTGGATAACGATGAACAGATGATAAGATTAGCACAATTGAACATGCTTTTAAATGGAGATGGTCGTTCTACTTTAAAATTTCAATCGGGATTAGGTTCTATTTCTCATAAATTTGATAGAGATAATAATTTATTTCCACTAAACATAGACCTTCATAAGAATGGGAATTGGGAATTCTCAAATGATTACACTAAACTTAAAAAATTTAATATTGTGTTAACCAATCCTCCATTTGGGGACAATAGAGCTTTTGAACCTAAAACTAGTCAAGAAAAAGAGTTGTTAAAATGTTACGAACTTTGGAATATTTACAATGCAAAAAAAATTGATTTAGGCATAATATTCCTTGAAAACGCTTATCGTATTTTAGAAGATTATGGACGATTGGGAATAGTAGTATCCAATTCAATAGCGAGTATTGATAGTCATAAATTAGCACGAAAATGGTTAATGGAAAAAATGAGAATTACAGCTATTTTTGATATGCCTTCTGGTATTTTTGGGGAAACATCTGTAAATACATCAGTTATTATTGCATACAAATTACCAGAAAACGAGTTGAAAAAATTAAAAAACCAAAACTATGAAGTATTTTTTAGAAATATTGAAAAAGTAGGCTATGAAGTAAAAACGAGTAATAGGATTAAAGTTTTTAATCCAACCTATAAAGTAAACTACGATAATTTTATCATAGAAAAAAATGAAAAAGGAGAACCTATTTTAGATGAAGATTTTACAGAAACTATATCTGACTTTAAAAAATGGTGTTTGAGACAAGAAAAATATTTGCAGGATATTTTTATAAA
>JASGCU010000070.1 GCA_030053935.1 Chitinophagaceae bacterium | reverse complement strand
CAAAAACCCGAAAAACTATTAGAAAGAATAATAACATGTGCTTCTAATGAAAACGATATTGTCCTCGACCCCTTTGTTGGCGGAGGAACAACCGTTGCCGTTGCAGACAAATTGAAAAGAAAATGGATAGGAATTGACCAATCAGTATCTGCCATAAAAATAACCGAAGCAAGGATGCATAACCAACAGGATCTATTTGCAAACCCTTTTATTACGCAATTGCATAAATATGATTTTGACACTTTGCGTTATAAAGATGCCTTTGAATTTGAAACTTTTATCATAACTCAGTTCGGCGGAATTAACAATACACAGCAACGCGGGGACTTGGGATTGGACGGAAAAACAAGGGAAAACCAGCCCATTCAAGTGAAAAGAAGCGATAACATTGGCAGAAATGTAATAGATAATTTTCTTTCTGCCGTCAAACGAAATGACAAGAATGTGTTTGAAAAAAACAAATCCGAAAAGAAACCCGTTGGGTTTATCATCGCTTTTTCATTCGGAAAAGGTGCGGTTCAGGAGGTTGCAAGATTGAAAAACGAAGAGAACACTATTATAGAATTGGTAAAAGTAGAAGATATTGTTCCCATTGCCAAAAAACCAAAATTATCAGTGGAAATTATTGACAAAGGCACAGATGCAAAGGGTTTGCGAGAAATAGAATTTAAGGCAAGAGGAGAAAGCACTGCAGGGATTGAGTTTTATATGTGGGACTTTGACTATAAAAATGACAAGTTTAATGCCGAAATAATTTTTGATAAGACGGGAGACCAGCATTATAAATTTAAAGCGGGCATTTGTAATATCGCCATAAAAATAATAGACAACGAGGGATTAGAAAATACGGAGATTATAAAACTCAAAGTAAATGGGAAGATTGAGCGGGAGAGGTAGGATGAGAGAATATTGAAAAGATGGTGTTTTTTTACTTTGTTTCTTTCTCAAAAAATATTAAAAAAGAAATAATGGTATTATGTTTATTACAAATAATTTATAAAAAAATATTGTTTAGTTTTGAGAAAAACATTTACTTCAAACATATTTTCAATTACTTTTTGGAAACAACGTGAAGCATTAGTAATATAAAAACAAATAAAACTATGAATACATTTGGAGGAGATTGGACAGAAACAAAAATAGAAATACTTGTTGAGTACGCGACAGCATATTTAAAAATTATGAACAAGCGCGCTAAAGAGTATAAATGGCAACTTTTGTATTTTGATGGCTTTGCAGGTTCTGGATATATAACAAAAAAAAAACAAATAAGTATAGTAGGAGCTGCAAAACGTATTTTAGAGATAGAAAAACCCATATCTTTCGATGAATTTTATTTTGTTGAAAAAGATGATAGAAACGCTAATTATTTAGAAGAAGCTACAAAAAAACTTTACCCTGACAAAAAAGTTCACATTGTAAAAGAAGATTGTAATGATAAAATTGTGTCTATGAGCAAATTCTTGACGACTCCCGAAGGGAAAAAATATAAAATATTAGCATATATTGACCCTTGCGGAATGCAGTTACATTGGAATTCATTGCAAACCTTACAAGAACGTTCTGTTGATGTTTGGATTTTAGTTCCAACAGGAATGGGAGTTAATAGATTACTGAAAAATGATTCAAATATTTCTGATGCTTTGGTATCAAAACTTGAAGTTTTTTTAGGTATGAAAAAAGATGAAATACTTAATTATTTCTACAAAGAAACGGTTGAAAACACTTTGTTTGGGGAAGAAAAAGTTGTTTTAAAAGAAAACCAAGCAATTGAAAAATCTGCAATTCTTTATAAAGAAAGACTACTAAGTTTGTTTCAGTTTGTATCAGAACCTTACATTTTAAAAAATAAAGTTAACTCCATTATGTTTCATTTTTTTATGGCTTCAAACAATGAAACAGCAGTGAAAATAGCAAATGAAATTATAACAAAGTATAATAAACAACAGTAATATGGCACAATCAAGTATAGAATGGACTGAAATGACTTGGAATCCAACCACAGGCTGCGACAAGATTTCGGCAGGATGTAAGTTCTGTTATGCAGAGGTTCTGTCCAAGCGTTTACAGGCAATGGGAGTTGAGAAATACAAAAACAATTTTGAAATAACAATTCACGAAGACGAATTACAAACACCATATACTTGGAAAAAACCAAAAATTGTTTTTGTGAACTCTATGAGCGACCTGTTTCACAAAGACGTTCCCATTGAATTTATTAAAAAGGTATTTAAAGTTATGAAAGACAATCCACAACACGTTTTTCAGGTTTTGACAAAGAGAGCAGATATTTTGAGATACTATGACAGTGAAGGTTGGTTAGAGTGGACACATAATATTTGGATGGGTGTTTCGGTAGAAAATAGTAAAGCTACAAAAAGAATTGACCTACTTTGTGAGACAGGGGCAAGAGTTAAATTTCTTTCTTGTGAGCCATTAATTGAAGCTATTCCAAATATGAACTTGAAAGGAATAGATTGGGTAATTGTAGGTGGAGAAAGTGGCAGAAAACCCAGACCAATGAAAGAAGAATGGGTGACAGACATTAAAAATCAATGTTTAGAAGTAGATGTTGCATTTTTCTTCAAACAATGGGGTGGCACAAACAAGAAAAAAACAGGACGACTTTTGGAAGGAAAAACTTGGGACCAAATGCCTGAAATACAGCTTCATAAAAATATGTTAGACAAAAAATCCGAACGCACAATAAATAAAATTTCTTTGGATTGGTGAAAAAATAATAGACAACGAGGGATTAGAAAATACGGAGATTATAAAACTCAAAGTAAATGGGAAGATTGAGCGGGAGAGATAGGATGAGAGAATAATATACCTATAAAAACTTTGGTAAACTTAATGGGTAATGAAACACGAAAATTTATTGCATATTTTTTGATTTTTGTAATGATAATACACGTAATTACATATAATTCTTTGAAAATATTTTTTTTTTCTATTATGAGAACGTTCTCATACATTCTCTACATTTGTTTGATTTGTATGAAAACAAACAGTATAATTAATAAATAATTGAACTTCTTAATAAACATAAACAATGAAAAGAAGAGAATTTGTAAAAAAATCAATGGTAGGAACTGTGGCAGCAGGGGTTTTATCTGCTTTTGGGGAGAAAAAAAAAGAGAATAGAGCTATGGAATTATTTGAGCTTCCGTCTCTTCCATATCCTTTTGATGCTTTAGAACCATATATTGATGCAAAGACAATGGAAATTCATCATGGAAAGCATCACCGGGCTTACGTAGATAACCTCAATAAAGCCATCCATTCCGATACACAACTACACGGAAAGTCCTTGGAGGAATTATTGCAAAAGTATTCTCATATTCCTGCAATAAAAAATAACGGAGGAGGGCATTGGAATCATAGTATGTTTTGGAATATAATGAAAGCAGGAGAAAATGCTCCTACAGAGAAGATGGCATCAGCATTGACCTCTGCTTTTGGAACTTTTGAAAAGTTTCAAGAGATATTTACACAAACGGCTCTCACTCGATTTGGCTCAGGTTGGGCATGGCTTTGTGTTAAAAACGGAACATTAGAAATAAACTCCACTGTCAATCAAGAAAATCACCTTATTCCCAATTCGGGTTGCCAAGGAGTGCCGATACTTTGTTTAGATGTTTGGGAACATGCCTATTATCTTAAATATCAAAACAAAAGAATAGAATATATACAAGCATTTTATAAGGTAATTAACTGGACGGAAGTAGAAAAAAGAATGGTAGAAGTCCGTTAACAGGCATTTTTTATGAAAATATACCCAGAAGACATAGAGGAGCGGATAGGTTTTGACAAGATACGGGCAATTATAGACGAGCATTGTTTATGCACCTTAGGAAAAAAGCGAGTATCAGCAATGCACATATCAGATGATGCAGATACTATCAAAAAACAAACATCTCTTTCCGCAGAATTCTGTAATATCCTCGCTTCAGGGCATACCTTCCCTACCAATCATTATGTAGACCCTACTCATTATTTTGATACCATCAGAATAGAAGGAGCTTTTTTAGAAGAAGAGGAAATATATATGATGAAACTTTCCTTGCAAACTATTTTTGCCATACATCGTTTTTGCCATATCAAAAAAGAAGCATACCCCACACTATACAATCTCTCACAGACGATGGTTCTTTCAGAAAAGGTGCTTCTTTTTTTTGAATCTATAGATGAAAAAGGGAAAATACACTCTTCCGCTTCCCCTCAACTCACCAAAATACGACAAGAACTTCACAAAAAACGCATCCACATCAAGCAATCTACAGAAAAAATATTTAAAAGTATTCAAAATTTAGGATACGTCCCCGAAAACTCTACTCCCGTGCTTCGTTCAGGCAGAGTAACAATCCCTATTATAGCCGAGTATAAGCGAAAAATAAAAGGAATTATTCACGATGAATCCGCAACCGGACAAACAGCATATATAGAACCCATTGAATTGGTAGAACTACACAACGAACTCAAAGAATTAGAAATATCCGAAAGAAGAGAAATTGTGAAAATTTTAACAAAAATAACTCATAACTTACGTGAACACTTTATTGCTCTCACAGAAGCGTATAATTTTTTGGGAGAAATAGATTTTATACGAGCAAAAACATTACTCGCAACAGATTTGAATCTCTCTTTTACTGCCCTGAAAGACGAGTGCATCCTCCATTGGAACAATGCCTTTCATCCCCTTTTCTTTTTTTATAATAAAGACAAAAAAAAAATAATTCCTTTTGATATATCACTCCATAAACAACAAAAAATACTTATAATATCAGGTCCTAATGCAGGCGGAAAAACACTCTGCCTTACTTCCATAGCCTTGATACAATATATGCATCAATGCGGTTTATTAGTCCCAATGCAAGAAAACTCCTCTATGGGCATTTTTAGCAACATATTTATAGATATAGGAGACCAGCAGTCCTTAGAAAAAAATCTCAGCACATACAGTTCTCACCTTACCAATATGAAGTATTTTTTAGAAAATAGCAATGAAAAAACCATTTTTTTAGTAGATGAGTTTGGGGTAGGAACAGACCCTCAATTTGGAGGAGCAATAGCAGAAAGTATTTTATTAGATATTTATAAAGCAGGAGCCTACGGAGCAATAACCACTCACTATGGTAATCTCAAAAAAATAGCATCACACCAAGAAGGAATTGTCAATGCATCTATGCGGTATGACACAAAAAACATCCAACCACTCTATGAATTAAAAATCGGCTCTCCCGGGAACTCTTTTGCCTTAGAAATAGCCCGAAAAATAGGTATTCCTCTCCATATTATTGACTATGCTCAAAAGAATATTGGAGATGAGCATATACAATTAGAGATACTCCTTGCAGAAGTAGAAAATCTAAAGCAGGAATACAAAGCAAAAAATGATATTTTAGACGCTAAAAATAAAGAAGTTGAAACGCTACAAACACAATATAAAACGCTCAAGGAATCATTAGAAAAAGAAAAAAAAAATTACATCAAGCAAGCAACCTTAGAAGCAAAGCAAATAGTTACGGAAGCAAATAAAAAAATTGAAAAAACCATCTCTGAAATAAAAGAAAAACAAGCCGAAAAAAAAGCCACCTCCACCATTCGCAAAGAACTACAAAACTATACAACACACATAGAAGATTCTTTAAAAATACTAGAAAAACCAACAAAAACAGAGCAGAATCCCCCAAATCCAAAAGCGAATCAACCCCAAACAATCCAAATAGGAGACACCGTAATATGGAAAAAAAAAGAAATAAAAGGAGAAGTAGTAGCCATAAAAGGAGAAAAAGCAGAAGTCCGCTTCGGAAATATAAAAACACACACCGATATAGCACAATTAGAAAAAACCAATCATCTCTCAAAAGAAAAAAAAATCCAAAAAAGCACCTTTTCAGACCTCAATATACACAAAAGAAAAACAACCTTTCAAACATCTCTTAACATAAGAGGAAAAAGAGCAAACGAAAGTATACTCATAGTAAATACATTTTTAGATGAGGCAATATTGCTCAATGTATCCGAAGTAAAAATAATACATGGCACAGGAAATGGCACCCTAAGGAAAACAGTGCAAGAACATCTGAAAACACTCTCTTTTGTAAGCAATATTTCTCAAGAAACAATAGAACAAGGAGGAAACGGAGTCACCATTGTAACATTAAAATGAATATCACTTTACTGAATAAAATCTGAAATATATAATGAGGTACCATTTTTTATTTGCAATAACCCAGAAATGATAAGAGTATCTTGTGTATTGACACCGTCTAATATTTCTACTTCTGTGGAAGTTCTCGTTCCCATAGTAACAACCTGCTCAACAGCAATATTATTTTTAGATAGAAAGATTTTATTGCCATTAATATCATTTACAATGGACTCAGTAGGAATTAAAATAGCATTTTCTTTATGTTCTAAAACAATGTCAACCGTAGTAAACTGCCCCGGAAAAAGATCATTGTCTTTATTAGGAACAATACCCCTTACTTTCAAAGTTCTTGTCGCCTGATCTACTACCGATGAAACAGCATATATTATTCCTTCGTAACTCCTTTTAGAAATATCCGAAGAAAAAAATATCTTTTTCCCCTTTTTTGCTAAATGACTATATTTCCCTGGTATAGAAAACTCTATTTTGATAGAATCTTTATTCGTAAGAGTAGAAATATCTGTATTAGAAGTAATAAATGCTCCCTCGCTCACCATCCTTAAACCTATATAGCCACTAAAAGCCGCTTTTAGAAAAGACTTTTGTATTTGATTCTCTAATACTTTAATGTCAGCATTAGTGGTATTCAACTGAGTAATAGCTATATCATACTCTTCTTGACTAATAGCTTCTTTCTCCAAAAGCTTTCTCTGACGAAATTCATTCGTTTCGTATAATTTTTTAGAAAAATGTAACTTCTCTAATTGTGCTTCTAAATAAGAAACATCTAATTGTATAAGCAATTGCCCTTTTTTTACCCAATCACCCTCTTTAAAAAGAATCCTTTGGATTTTCCCCGAAACCTCCGATATAATATCTATTTGCTCGTATGCAATAAGAGTACCCGTTACCGTGAGTTTCTCATCAAATGCTTTTGGTTTTACTACCATAGCTTTTACATATAAAGGAACTGCTTGCTTCGGTAAAGAAGTAGGAACAGAACCACGAGACGCTAAAAAATGAAATTTATTTTCCGCAAGATACGCAACAAAGAGTAAAAAAATAACAAAAAAAAGAATATTACGTAGTTTTTTATTTGTATTCATGTATGTTTATATTTTTTCTATTTTAATAGTATCGCAAAAACCTTTTATTTTTTCGGTAACCAAAAAAGAATCCGTAATAAAGACCACTTTCTCCCCTGTTTTTGCTTTCTTTTCATCTAATAACTTTTTTCTAATGATATCAAAAGTGCTTTCCAAAGAATCACCCCTTTTTTGGATATAAAAAGTATTAATACCCCATATAAGATTGAGCATTTTTACCACAAAACGATTCTCTGAAAAAATAAATATATCGCATTCAGGTCTATGTATAGCTATACGCAACCCCGTATAGCCACTCCGAGAAGTAGCAATTATTTTTGTTGCATTAATTTCTTTTGCTATTATACAAGCACCCCTTACCAACTCATCATTAGATCGACTCTCTGTAGAAAAATCAGGGTATTTTTGTATCTTATTATATATATTACTACGTATTTCTACTCCATTAATTTTTGTATCTGAAAGATTTTGTTCTGTATGTTGAATAATCTTTGCCATGGTTTCTACAACCTCAACATGATACAAAGCATCAGTAGCAGAAGTTTCTCCCGAAAGCATAACAGCATCAGCACCGTCTAATACTGCATTTGCTACATCACTCACTTCTGCCCTTGTGGGACGAGGATTTGTTATCATACTCTCCAACATCTGAGTCGCTACTATGACCGCTTTTCCATTGGCATTACACTTCTTTATCATTTCTTTTTGCAAAATAGGAACATTATAAAGAGGCGTTTCTACTGCCAAATCTCCCCTCGCCACCATAATAGCATCTGTTTCTTTGATAATAGAATCTATATTTTTCAGTGCCTCAGGAGTTTCTATTTTTGCAATTATCTTTGGACAATCTTGTTTTGCGTTCCTACTTATATCATTAATTTTGTTTCTCAAATCTATTATATCAGCACCCGTTTTTACAAAAGAAATAGCAACCCATTCTACTTTTAAAACTTCTATTCCAAAATGTAAATCATTTTCATCATCGGGGGTTAAAGAAGCAGCTTTGACAAGAGTTTGTGGTAAGTTTATTCCTTTGTGAGAAGAAATTTTTCCCCCATTTATAACAGAACAAGTAACTTCCTTTTTATGCATATCTTTTTCTTTTACCCGCATCTCAATATATCCATCATTAATAAACACAGAATGGCCTACTTCTACATCTTCACAAAAATACTCATAATCGCAAAATATTTTTGGAATTTTCCCCTCATATGTATTATCTAAGATATGTGTAGTTATAATTATTGTATCTCCATCTTTTACATAAATATCTGTATTCATTTTCCCAACACGTATTTTCGGACCTTGTAAATCTTGTAAAAAACAAACATTTGTCCCTAACTCTTCATTAATCTCTTCTCTTACTATCCTTACCAACTCTTTAATTTCCATCCTATCCTTTTCTTGAGTGATATGAGAAAAATTTAAACGTATAACATTCAATCCTTTCTGTATTAATTTTGTAAGGATTTGTTTATTATCCACAGTTCTACCATTTTTCCCCATCTTCGTCCCCAAAGTAGCAACTATCCGCGTTTTTTTTTCCATTTTTTTTCTTTCACGTAACTATATTTATTTAGTATGTAGTAAAATTACATTATTTATTTAAATCAATAACTCAATGCGTAGTTTTGTAAATATTGTTTTTTATTTTAATTTCATTGTTTTTTAATAAAAAAACTATATTTTTTATCTAAAAAATATAGAAAATATAAAATAGAATCATTTTTTATATTTTGCATAAATGCTTTTCAATAACTATTATACTAAATATTTCAAATATTCTAAGCAATATCTATCATAATATAAAAATACACTGTTATTCCGATACACAATACAAAATAATGACAAATACATCAAAAAAAAATATCCATCTCTACTTAGAAGCAAATCCAAATCCACACTCTTTAAAATTTGTTGCTAATTTTATGCTTACAAAAGAAGGAGAAATATATGATTTTTCTCAAAAAGAAAACCTCGAAAAATCTCCCATCGCACAAGAACTCTTTCAATATCCTTTTGTGAAAAATGTTTTCTGTATGAATAATTTTATAACAGTAAACAAAGAAGAATCATACGATTGGCAAGAAATACAAACAATAATAAAAGAATGTATATATAAATACTTAGAAACAGAACAACCTATCATATTAGAAAAAAAAAACACATCAGATACAACCATACATACAACAGATACAGAAATAGAAATAAAAATTAAAAGTATTTTGGATGAATACGTGAAACCCGCAGTAGAAATGGACGGAGGGGCAATAATATTTCAAGAATTTACCCAAGGGATATTAAAACTGTCACTACATGGAGCTTGCAAAGGATGCCCATCAAGCACTATTACTCTCAAATCAGGAATTGAAAATCTCTTAAAAAAAATGGTACCCGAAGTAAGAGAAGTAACATGCTAAAAGCAACTTTTTCGACCCTACTCAAGAATATAATACTACTACACAAAATAGATTAAATAACATAATCGTAATACAATATATAAAAATTTACATAATGAGTTACTAAACAGATTATGAACAATCAAGAAAATACAAAAAAAAATACTTTAAATAAAACTAAAGACGTGAATAAAAATATTGTTGCAGAAATGGAAAAAGAAACATCGGAAGAATATACATATATATCGGATAACAAAGAATTTTTAAATCTCTTAAATAATTTACTCAGTTCTAACACCGACACTCTCAAAATAGAAGAAGAAGTAGAAGAACTCAAAAAAGTTCACAATGAATATCTAAAAACACAAGAAAAAGAATACTTGGAAAAATTTTTATCCGAAGGAGGAAAACAAGAAAACTTTTCATTCGTCCTCGACAAAACATCCATTGAATTCGAAAACATATACAACGAATACAAAAAACTACTCCTACTGTTCCTTAAAAATAACGAAAAAACAAAAGAAAATACCCCTAAAAAAAGAAATGAACTCTTAGACGCACTTAGAATCCTCGTTTCTGAAATAGATACAAATCCTACAGAATCCTATAATATTCTTCAAAAAGTAAAAAAAATAGAAGAACAATGGAAAGCAATAGAAATAAGCACAGAAAAACCTAACAAAATTTTATTAGCAAACTACAAAGCCCTCAGAGAAATGTTTTATAAAAAAATAAATTTCTTTTACGAACTCAAGGACCTAGATAAAAAAAAAAATAAAGAATTAAAAATAAAACTCTGCGAAAAAGCAGAAAAACTAAAAGACCACCCACATATTCAACAAGCAGTAACACAACTATCTAAAATTCAGCACGAATTTTTTCAAATATCCGCAATAACACAAGAAGAAAAAATAAGTATAGAAAATAGATTTAAACTCATATCCGATGAAATACATAATAAAAAAAGAGATTACTTTAAAACTCTCAAAATAAAAGAAGAAGAAATTATAACACAAAAAACAAAAATACTCAATACCCTTATAGAAATAAACACAATACCTACAGAATACACAAATACCGAACCCCAAAACAAAGAGATATTTCTGAAAACATGGAGAAAAAATATACTTAATGTCCCAAAACTTCAAGAAGAATGGGAAAAAATAGAAACCCTAAAAACTAATAAAGAAAATAAAATTGAAAAAAAATATAGAGAGCAAATCTATCTATTCTTTAAAAACAAACAGCAATGCTTAAAGTCATTAGAGGCAGATGTGCCTAAAAATATCGAAATAAAAACACAATTAGTAGAACAAATAAATTATATAACAGATAACATTACCAAAGAAAATATAGAAGAATTCACTCAAAAAGTCACAGAAATTCAAAAAAAATGGAAGGAAATTATTATAGTTCCGTATGAAAAAAAATTAAAAAAAATTATCGAAAACTATACCCAAGCGTGTAATGATTTTTATGCGAAAAGAAAATCTTTCCTACTACCAGAATACTACGAAGAACAAAATTTGAAAAAAAAAGAAGCAATTTGTGAAAAATTATTACAAATAATATCCAAAACCCCACCAGATATAGATACATTAGAAAAACTCATAACAGATTATAAAAACATAAGACAAGTTCCTAAAAATAAATTAGAACATATAAAAAAGAAATATAAAGATACTACGGAACTCATAATGAAAGCCATCGAAAAAGAAGATGAATCTTCTCTCAAGAGAATAAAAAATGTAATAAAACAATACTCCGATGTAAAACAACATTCCAATGTAAAACAATATTCTGACCTAAAACATACTCAAAACCAAAACTTTTCCGATACTTCTAACAAAAATAACAATCAAAATAACTATAATCGTAAAGAAAATCAACAGAAAATATCCCAGTTAGAAAAAGATATACGCACATGGGAACTCAACTTAGAAAGATTATCTAAAAGCGCAGCTTCTCAAAAAATAAAAATAGAAACAGAAAAAAAAATAGAATCCGCAAAAAAAGAAATAGAAAAATTCAGAAATAAATAAAAAAAATACTTTTTTATGCAAAATAATTACTAAAAATACAACATTAAATAATTTTTTACTATATTTGTAAATATAGTATTTTTGCCTCCTTAGCTCAGCAGGTAGAGCGACTGACTTGTAATCAGTAGGTCATTGGTTCGATTCCGATAGGGGGCTCTTTTTATTACATTATAAAAATATATTTTTAATACCCACATTATATTTATACTCAAAAAATCATGGCAAGAATCTGCGAATTATCAGGAAAACACCCCATAACAGGAAATAAAGTTTCTCACTCTAATAATAAAGTGCGACGAAAATTCTATCCAAATCTCTTTACTAAAAAATTCTACATACCAGAAAAAGATGAATGGATAACTGTAAAACTATCTTCTTCTATGCTCAGAACAATAGACAAAAAAGGTATTTATGCAGTATTAAAAGAATCAGAAAAAAATGGTTTTATTTATCTAAATTTATAAACAAATGGCAAAAAAAGGAAATAGAGTACAGGTAATCCTAGAATGTACAGAACACAAAAATAGCGGACTACCAGGAACATCTCGCTATATCAGCACTAAAAACAGAAAAAATACTACAACACGATTAGAACTCAAAAAATATAATCCAATATTAAGAAAACATACTATCCACAAAGAAATTAAATAACAAAAAATGGCAAAGAAAACAGTAGCAACTCTCAAAAAAGAAATAAACTACGCAAAGCTTATCAAAGCTATCAAATCCCCAAAAACAGGAGCGTATTCTTTTAAAGAAGAAATAATGCCCCTAGAACAAGTAAAAGATAAACTAAAAGAATCGTAACCATTCGGATACTTTCTTTACATGATGAGTCCGCTCCGAAAAGTCACTTTTGATACATTTATAATTTTGTAACTATTCTATTACCAATAGTTTTAAAACT
>JASGCU010000069.1 GCA_030053935.1 Chitinophagaceae bacterium | reverse complement strand
TTAGAACTCTTCTAAAAACAAATAAAAATAAAATGAACCTCAAGACCATAATATTTGTGAAATAAAATATTCGTTTTTTACGTTTTTAATTCGCAACGGTCTCAGTACAGGAGGTGGTGGTGCTCCGATAACTCCTCCTACATGGGGAGAGACTAAAGTATATGTCAATATATCTAATCACAGTTCATATGATGGTGGGAACTGTTGGAATGGCGCATCTTCTCGTCAATTTAATTGTTCGAGTTATGGAGGCCTTGCAAGTCTATTTGATGGTTCATCAACAGATAGGTATATATTTTTAATAACTGTTACTCCTCAACAGGGTACACCTAGAACTTTTACAAGCCCTTGGAGAGTTGGTAATAACTGTTCTGAATTTATAATAGAAACCCCAACAAACTATCCATCAACTATAGCGGCAACTATAACTACACCTGCTGATGGATGCGGTTCAAGAAGAACTCTTTATGAGACTATCTCAAATCCAAGTAGTAGTACGTTCGTGAACATTTTTTTTAGTATTTACTAACAATTAACAAATTTATTTTATTATTAACTATTAATAACAAATACAATGAAAACAAAATTTAGAGTATATTATCAGAAGTATTATGTAGGATTATCACTTACAATAATTATAATACTTGCTGTAGGATTAACTGTATTTAATTCATGCACCAACGAAATAGAAACAGTACATGTGACTGTTAATAATGACTTTGATCCCGTGAAGGTATTACAATTTTTTAATGCAGATCCTGATGGTTCAGTTTTTATATCTATAGATAATGCATGCGAACCAGAGGGTAAGGCAAATATAGGACCGCATATTGAAGCTTGGTTTATGAATAAAGATAGAACCTCGACTATGAGTGTAGGTGATATTCGTATTGGAGAATTTAATATTCATTACAGTAATAAATTTCAAACATATATGAGCCCTTGTTATGGTGAGTTTGGTATGGTTTGCGAATACCAACATCCAAATGCACATACTTCTCTTTCAGGAAAAAAAGTAACGGTAGAGTTACCAGGTTTATATACTAATACAAGGATAAATGGTAGTAATAGTATGGATATATATGTTCCTTATCCCGTTATTATGATAAGTCCACTGTATGGACTTAATTATAAAAGCGATACTATAAATCATGCAGTTGTATCATTAAACAAAGTAACAAAAAATATGCACATTCAGTGGAAAACGAATGATGGCAATGGAAGTTTTTACATCATAGCATCAGGAGCACCTGCTATAAAAAAGAGTGGTGAAGAATATAATGTAACTTATAATTATATAATAACAGAAGATGATGGATCTTATACTCTCAGTGATGATTTATTTAAAGGAATAGAACAGGGACAAGAGATAACGCTTCGTTTTATGAGGGGTTATTTTAAGCTAGTCACTCTCTCCGATAATGAAAAAATAAATATTCTGCAGTTGGGAGCTTATTCACAAGCTTATTATGTAGGTATATATGAGTAACGAATGTTTTAGTAAATATTAGAGGGTGTCCGAAAAGTTCTTTTTACACAAATATTTAGTTTTAAAACTATTAGTAATCAAAGAGTTACAAAACTACAAACGTGCTAAAAGCGACTTTTCGAGCATCCTCTTTTTTTATGAGATATAGAGATAAATATGTATACTACTGATATAATGCCAAATAAAAAAAGAACCTTTGCTTCCATAGGAGTAATATGTATTCGCTATACGAGTGTTTTAGTATACATTACCGCTATAGTAAGTATGGTTTTGTTTAGTATGTACATCTGTAGTTTTTATGTGTATGCTTTTATAAATAGGGATTCTATACGTTGGGAAGCAGGTCTTCCAGGATTATATTTTCCACGGTCACCTATTGCGGAATGGAGTATATGGTTACATTTTATAGCAGGATCTATCATAATGATATTGGGGTATATCCAACTCATTCCTATCATAAGAATTCGTTTTATCAATTTTCACAGATGGATTGGAAGATTGTATGTTATTTTATGTGGGATTACCGCAGTAGGAGGTGTATTCTTTATTTTGCTAAAGGGAACTATTGGCGGAATAATTATGAATATTGGTTTTTTACTCTATGGGATACTGTTACTATTTTGTGCTTTGAAAACATATTTAACAGTAAAACACAAGCAATTTGTTGTGCATCGTATTTGGGCTATACGTCTTTTTTCTTTGGTTATCGGTTCGTGGCTTTATCGTATGTATTATGGATTTTGGTTTTTCAGCATGGATGGTTTAGAACATGAACTAGATTTTACAGGATGGTTTGATAAAATAATGGTTTTCTTTTTTTACATTCCTAATCTTGTAGTAGCAGAAGTATTTTTGAGGTATGATAGAATAAAAGCACACCCATTTCTAAACTTTTTGTTCTCTTTTTTATTTCTTTTTTTATTTGTTATATTTCTCTTAGGTACCTATCATTTTTATAAGTATTATTGGAGTTATTATATAAAAAACGAATTTTTTTTTTGAAAACCAATGTAATTTTTATGTTATGAAATATTTTATAGTTTTATTTTTCATTCCTCTATCCTTTAGAGGTATTAGTCAAGGAGTTCCTAAATACTCTGTAATAGTAGGAGGGGGTGTTTCGTATATATATTATAATCATTTGGCTCTCAATGTAAATAATACTGGATATGAAAAAGGGATATATGGTCCCATTTATGTTCCTCATGTAGAATTGATGGCTCGTATTATACAGTATAAACATTTAGGAGCATTTTGTGGGGTAGTGAATCAGATAAAGGGTGGGGATGCTATTATAAATATTCAAAATATTCAAACTGGACAATCCCGTTTGCAAAATTATAATATTTCTCTGTATTATGCAGGGTTTTACATGGGGTTTTTTTATGATTTTACTATAAAAAAAAACTATCATATTTTGTTTATGATGCGTGGGAATGTGCTTTTTAAGTATAAAGAACAAATTCCTGATATAATATATTATAGAATGGGAGGTGCAGTAGATAATCTGATTTCCCCTGAAATATCTTTGTCCGTTCCTTTTTTTAAAGTAATCAAACGACAAATGCAGATAATAGTGGGTTTTTCTCCTGATTTAAGTCTCATAAATAAGTCAATAGATAGCCGCTACCTTACTGGATACGCGTCACTTGGAGTTCTCATTTCTTTACAGAAAGAAGAACCTATTCCTTTCGAATGAACCGTTTTTTTTGGAGTTTTGTGCCTATGTTTTTTTCCATTTATTTAGGAATTTGTATCTATGCATCTTGTCGTAGTACCTTTATTCCTTTTAATCAATATATACGAAAATATTCTGTGGATATATTTTTATTTTCGGTGTACCCTATCTGTAAATATGAATGGGTTATATATAATTTGGTAGATGGATTGTGGATGTTTTCCTTTTCTTTGTTTTATCTATACGCTTTTTCACCACAAAAAATATTATCCAACAATACACTTGCTTGGGTTCTGAGATGTCTTCCTTTTTTTATAGGGGTTATAGTGGAATTATCTCAGTACTTCCATTTTCTATTAAGGGGTACTTTTGATATTTTGGACATTATTTTTTATTTTATATTCTCTATTTTTGCTTTTATTTGGATGTATTCTTATAAAAAATACTAAGTATATGTATGACCAAAAACTATTTTTGAACATTTTCCCTTATTTCACAAAACACCAAAAAAAAATAATGTTTTTTAATTATAAACTCGCCTTACGCAAAAATATAATAAAATTTCATACCTTTCTCTTTTAAAAATGTTACCATACACTTTTTTTTGAAGAAATCAATTTTTAGAACCCACCTATAGAATCTGCTTTTGATTTCAAACCATGCTTCATCACATATACATTATCTAGAGTATAAAAATTAGTAGAAAGTTCCACAATAATATCATAAAAAATTTCCCCTTTCGGTAATGTATACGTATGCACCGTCCCAATAATATAATTACGCGGATAAATATAACCATAGCCCGATGTGAGTATTGTATCATTTTCTTTCACTTCCACATGCCTCGGAACATATAGTAACTTTACATAACGAGGGTCTTTCCCATCCCAATGAATAGTTCCTATTACCTTACTCTTTTTTAAAACAGCAGAGATTAACGTCTTTATATGTAGCACAGGTAAAACAATAGAAAAATTTCGAGAAGTATTTATAACCTGCCCTACAATACTATTTTCAGTAATAACCCCCATCCCTTTTGTAACCCCTTGATTCTCTCCTACATCAATAGTTATATAGTTATTTACCCATAAAACTGTTTTATTTATAATACGAGCGGGTATTATTTCAAAAGGAATTGTTTGGATAATAGCAGAATCTTCTTTATGCTCTTGTGAATATTGTAGTAATTGTTGTTTCAAAAAAGCATTTTCTTCCAATATCTCTCTATTTTTTTTTTTTAGAGAAATATAATGAGTGAAAGAAGAGAGAGTCGATTTTATTTGAGACGTAGAAGTCAAAACACCATTATAGTAATGAGAACGTATAATGCTTTCCCTGCTAAAAATGAATAAAAATGACAAAAATAAAAGAAGTAAAAAAACAAAACTTTGTTCTCTTTTTTTGGTAACATGTAAAGTAGTTTTCATATTGTATGTATATATTATAAAATGAAAATAAGAATGTATCCTTCCGACACTTCTCGCAATCTAATTAAAAAGAGATGTATTGTTTTATTTCTGTAATTTTTCAACATATTTGTGGTGTATCCTCTTATATTATTATAGGCGGGTTCTAAAAATTCATTTTTTAAATATTGCAAATTAAAAACTACCAAGAACCCATTTTGGATTTTTAATTTGAAAAAAAATCTAATTATTTATTTTAAATTATTACATTATTTTTCATTTTTGTTAAATCAGCGTTCTATAAGATTGGAACGCGGATAACGCAGATTTTTTATTACCGTTGCGAATTAAAAATCTAAAAAAACAATAGTAGAGACGTTGCATGCAACATCTTTTTTTTGAAGAAAATCAATTTTTAGAACCCTCCTTGAGAAAATTTTGAGTTTTCATCAAAAGAACGATAAGTAAAAAGTATAATAACAATGGAGGTAAAAAAATATCCCTACATAGAGAGAAAATAACCAAAGATCCTGTAAATTGGACAGAAAAAGAACGAATAAACGAAATCATTGAGAAATAAAACACGCACAACACAAATTTCCCTCACACTGGCGTAATAAAATAATCACATTAATATAAAAAAATGAAATCTACACATCCAAATGCTCTGCAAAGAAGACAATAGAAGAAAAAACAGTAGATGCAAAAATAATCAAAAAAAAACCAACAATTTTCATCGTTGGTTTTTTTGATAGAAGCGATTATTTTGCTTCTCGGAGTTTGTTTTCTACCTCTTTCCAATTAATAATATTATAAAAGGCGTTCACGTAATCAGCTCTTTTATTTTGATATTTTAAGTAATAGGCATGTTCCCATACGTCTAATCCTAAAATAGGAGAACCTTGGCATCCTGTATTAGGCATGAGGGGATTGTCTTGATTAGTGGTAGAGCATATTTCTAATTTTCTGTCTTTGACACAGAGCCATGCCCATCCTGAACCAAAGCGAGTCAGAGCCGCATTTGTAAACTTTTCTTTAAAGGTATCAATACTTCCAAAAGCACTCTGTATTGCGTTCAATAGATCCCCTTCGGGTTTTCCTGAATTGTGAGCAGGAGTAAGTATTTTCCAAAAGAAACTGTGATTCCAATGCCCACCACCATTATTCCTTACAGCAGGCACGTGGGTATGGTTTTTTAAGAGTTCTTCTAAGGAGGATTTTTCCATTTCATTTCCTTCCACTGCTTTATTCAGATTGGTGATGTAGGCATTATGATGTTTTCCATAGTGAATCTCCATAGTTTGTGCATCAATATATGGTTCTAATGCGTTAAAAGGATAGGATAATTTTGGTAATTCGAATAGCATAATTTTATAATTTTAATAGTAAAACATTTAAAAATAATATATTTTTGAATCTGTATTTTTGCGATAAAATACAATAACTTTTTAATAAGTATTGTTTTTTGAGAATAGTGTAAAACTTTTATAAGGATATTATCTTAAAAAACTTTTTTTTAGTTATTTTTTTATAGTTTTGAGAGAACCATACGAGCAATATAGTCGCCAATAGATAAAGAGGAAGTAGCGGCGGGACTGGGAGCATTACATACATTTACAGAGAAAGTATTTTCTTGTATAAAAAAGTCATCTAAAAGTGTTCCATTTCTATGGCACGCCTGGGCTCTTACTCCTGCTCCACCTACTTCTAAATCCGATGCTTGTATATCAGGAACTAATTTTTGAAGAGCCCTCGTAAATGCTTGTTTGGAAAAAGATCTATACATCTCTCCTATACCTGTCTTCCAATACTTCAGAGCAATTTTTTGAAAACCACCCCAACGGATGATTGCTAAAAACTCACTCATATGTATATCTGTCTTAGAATATCCTTCTCTTGCAAAAGCGAGTACAGCATTTGGTCCTGCTTCCACTTCTCCATTTATTTTTCGGGTAAAATGTACTCCTAAAAAGGGAAAATTGGGATTGGGAACGGGATAAATAAGGTTTTTTACCAGATATTTACGAGCATCTTTTATTTTATAATATTCTCCTCTGAAAGGGATTATTTGTATATCTCTTTGTTTTTCTATCATATCTGTAATAGTATCGGAATATAATCCACCGCAGTTGACGACTATTTTAGCCATGAGGGTTTCTTTCTGGGTTATGATTTCCACAAAAGTATTTTTGTGTTTGAGAGAGGTTACTTTGCTGTTATAAGTGAAAAGACCGTCTTTTTTTTGTATTTCATCTGCCAATGCTTTACTTACTTTTGTATAATCAACAATCCCAGTGTAAGGAACGTGAATTGCTTTTATTCCATTGCAATAAGGTTCTTTTTCTAAGAGTTCTTCTTTTGTCAGTTCTCGTATTGCAGAAAGTCCATTTGCTATTCCTCTTTGAAAGATAATTTCTAAAATGGGTAGTTCTCGCTTTTCTGTTGCTACAATTACTTTTCCACATAGGTTATATGGAATGGTATGTTCATCACAAAAGCTTATAAGTTCTGCATATCCTCGGATACAGTTCTGTGCTTTGAGAGTGCCTGGTTTATAATAAATACCTGCGTGTATAACTCCACTATTATGACCTGTTTGATGCATAGCGAAGGTGTTTTCTTTTTCTACTATATGTATTTTTAAAAAAGGTTTTTTTTGTAAAAGCTTGTAAGCGGTTGATAGTCCGACTATTCCCGCACCTATTATTACTACATCATTCATTTTTGAAAGTTATTTTTAAATTCTACTTTATTAAAACAATGCAAGATATATTTCTCAAACAATTTATAAAATGGGATGTTTATTTTTTTACACCATCAAATGAGCAGTAATTTTATCTGCTAATAATTTTCCTTTTTTTGTAAGGTAAAGAGTATTTTCTTTTTCTGTTACTATGTTTTCTTGTTTACACATCTGAATAAAATCTACTTTTTCAGGATATGATGCAATATCTATCCCCGTAAGTGTAGATGCGTAGTGAAGATTGCTTCCCCACTTGGTGCGGATAGAAGTCAATATATATTCATTAAATTTATTTGCATTGGTCAGAAGTTCTTTTTCACAGGGTATCATTCCTTTTTGAATAGAATGAGTATAAGAAATATTGTTTTGTATATTATACTGCCGAGAGTAATGGTTATAGGAATGGGCGCTGGGACCTATGCCAAGATACTTTGTATTATTCCAATAAGATGTGTTGTGGAGAGAATATTTATTTTCTTTTGCAAAGTTACTGATTTCGTACTGCTCATATCCAGCATTTTGTAAAGTATCCATCAGAATTTCTGTTTGTTCGCTGGCAAAATTTTCATCTATATCTTTCATTTTTCCTTTTTTTACCCAAGTGCCGAAAGGAGTTTTTTCTTCTATAGTAAGACAGTAGGCAGAGATATGCATAGGGGCTACATCTACGGCAGTAGCAATATCTTGTATGAGAATAGCATGGTCTTTGTAAGGAATGCCATATATTATGTCTATACTGATATTGGTAAATCCTTCTTTTTTTGCATTTTTTATAGAAGTTATAGCATCTTCTCCAGTATGTTTTCTGTTAAGAGTATGTAGATGGGGTTCATAAAAGGATTGTACCCCTATGCTGAATCTATTTATACCCAGAGTTCTGTATTCTTTTATTTTTTGTATATGCAGGTCTTCGGGATTTGTTTCTATGGTTATTTCTTCTACTTCTTTTGTGTCAAAAACAATTTTTATAACGTTAAAAATATATTTTAGTTCCTCAAAAGACAATAATGATGGGGTTCCACCGCCAAAGTATATAGTTTTTATGGGTTCTTCTTCCAAATAATTTTTTTGAAGGTATAGTTCAGCACATAAAGCATCAATGATTGTTTTTTTATTTTTGATATGAGTGCTAAAATGAAAATTGCAGTAGTGGCATGCTGTTCTACAAAAAGGTATATGAATATAGATTCCTGCCATATATTTTTTAGGATACTTGACGGGTTTTAAAAAAAACTTGTAATTCGTTTTTTGAGAAAGTATTGATGGTCATATTTTTTGTGAGACCACCTTTTCGTCCCATTAATACCCCATAATACATATCTGCATATCCTTCTTTTTTATGTGCATCGGGATTGATACTGAGCTTAACTTTTTTTTCCATTGCATAGTGTACCCACCTCCAGTCAAGGTCTAATCTTTTAGGGGAAGAATTTATTTCTATGATAACATTATGTTCTGCACAGGCATTTATAACTGCAGCATGGTCTATAGGATACCCATTTCTTTCCAATAAAATACGTCCTGTAGGATGTCCGAGTATGGTCGTGTAGGGGTTCCTAATGGCTGTTATGAGTCGTTGGGTTGCTTTTTCTATATCCATATTGAGAGAAGAATGCACAGATGCTATTACAAAATCAAATGTTTTCAAAGTATGTTCTTCATAATCCAGTTCTCCATTTGGTAATATATCAGATTCTATTCCTTTGAAAATATGAAAGGGATAGAGTTCTTTATTGAGTGCTTCTATTTCTTCGTGCTGTTTTTGTAATCTGTTTTCATCTAATCCATTTGCATAGAAGGCGGATTGACTGTGGTCTGTTATGCCTAAATATTCATAACCGAGTTCTTTTCCATATTCAGCCATTGTTCTGAGTGAGTTTTTTCCGTCACTATAATGAGAGTGAATGTGCAATATTCCTTTTATATCTTCCATGGTTATGAGATGGGGGAGGGAGCCATTTCTTATGAGATGGAATTCAAATTGTCCTTCCCTTAATTCCGGGGGAATAAACTCTAATCCTGCTGTCTGGTATGCTAATTCTTCGGTTTTTGTATTTAAAAATAACAATTCCCTTACTGTTTTTCCATCAGAAAATGGATAGTTCAGATGTGCGGGCTCGGGAGTGTATTCTAATAATTTTTTTACAAACGAGGAGTCCTCTGTTAGTCGTATATGAAATGGAATTTTTTTTTCTATGATGGTTCCTCTCATGGAAAAAGGACCCGATTGTTTTGTATTTATAGAGTATTTTGAGGCAAGAATTTCTGTAATACCTTTCCAATTTGTTGTATTGATTAAAAGTTCTATACACTCAATTACTTCTCCGCAGCGACGAAGATTTCCCAAGAAAGATATTTTTAAGGATGGTAACCTGTGTTGTAAAAAATCTTTCATTTCTTGTGCAGTTTTTTCTGCATCACAAAACAGCAGTTTTTTCTTTTGTGAGTTTTTGTATTGCAGAGTTTCTAATAGAGATTGTTGGGTTTTTTCACCAAATCCTTTCAGAGCAGCTATTTTTCCTTCTTCGCATGCGGTATAAAGCTCTTCAGGGGTCTTTATATCTAGTTCTTTCCAAAATACTCTTATTTTTTTGGGACCTAATCCTTTTATTTGGAGCATATCCATAACACCTTCGGGGGTCTTGTTTTTTAATGCTTCTAAAAGTGGAAAAGTATTTTCATCTATCATTTTCCAAACCTCTTGTGCAATAGATTTTCCTACTCCCTGAATATCGCTTATTGCTTCCTGAGAAAGGGTAGAAATGGGTATTTCAATTCGTTCTATAGAGAAAGAAGCAATACCGTATGCTCGTATTTTAAAAGGATTTTCATCGTGTAGTTCCATAAGAGTTCCTACTAATTTCAATTTTTCTGATATTTCTCTATTATCCATATTTTTTTATTGATTTTATGTTTCAAATGGTTATTTTTTTAATATACATAAAAAATATTTATAGAAGTTTTTTTCCATTTGGAACGGGTCTTTCGGGGATACATAATATAATATGACCTTCAGAATCTGAAAATCCTGTTACTAAAACCTCACTCATAAAATTTGCTATCTGCTTAGGAGGAAAATTTACCACACACACCACCTGTTTTCCTACAAGTTCCTCTTTTGTGTATTTATTTGTTATTTGAGCGCTGGAATTTTTTATTCCTATTTCATCCCCCAAATCTATTTTTAATTGATAGGCAGGTTTTTTTGCCTTCGGAAAGTCCATCACTTCTACTATTGTCCCTACTCTTATTTCTACTTTCGTAAAATCATCCCAATGAATGAATCCCATTGTTGTTGTAATAATTATAAATTAAGACCGTTGTAAAACTAAATTAAAAAAATCTACTCATTTCTATCAAAATGAATCATTGCATTACCCATTATATAAAATAAAAATAAAATTCGCGTAGTTTAGTGAAAAAATAATCAAAATAAATAATTATGGAAATAAATACGAACCCATAGTATTCGTGAAATAAAATATTCGTTTTTTTACGTTTTTAAATCGAAACGGTTTCAATGTGTGTAAGGGGGGTATTTAATGTATACTCATTTGCGCTAATAGTACGATGATATTACAAATTACCCAACACACCCGATTTAAAATTAAAATGCAAATGAGTATAATTACCAATTTGTGAAAGATGTTTATTTTCAAAATTGATATAACAGATGTATTTGAAAATGAGAATTAAATAAAGAGAGAGGGTTATTATTTGTATCCAATTGCCATTGGTAGCTGGTGCTACGTATAAACTTCATTTTTCCATGGAATATAAAATTTTTCCATTGGTATTCTCCAATCAATCCATAGCCATAATCAATCCATGGGGCAAGTGAATATTGAGAGAATTTTTTTTCGTAATAGACATCAGGGAATTGCTCTATGCGTTCTAATTGGATACCTATTCGGTTCTGTTTTGTTAGAAAGTATATGTCTAAAGATTGTATATTTCCGTTTACTCCCGCTCCTATTCTTTGTCCTTTGTGAGTATAGCCGTTGAGAAGTTGCCAATGAGTGTAAAATTCTCCGGCAGTTCGGAAAACACTTTCTAAAGGTGCTTGCTGTATTTGTGTTATCTCTGCATTTATTTGTAAAGAGTATCTCTTCCCATAGATAGGAAATACTTTAGAAAAACCAAATATATATGCTCGTGCATGCTCAGGGGTTTGTAAAAAATCACGCAAGTCCGCTGAAGCATCATTTCTTCCATATTCATAATAAAATTCCATCTTTGCTTTTTTCCATACCCATCTTATAAAAAATGATAATCTTTGGTCTCGGATTTTGTCATTATCATTTTCAGAGGTTCCGTCAGTTGTTCTAAAAATAACATCAAAAAGAGGAAAATAATTACTAAAATTATGAAATCTGCGAGTGGTACTATCATATTGTTGATAGGTTCTTGAGAATCCTAAGTAGAGTCCTTTTACCCACTTTGGTTCATAACTCAGCATAAAAGCACTAAAATATCTCCAGTTATCAGATTTCGGTCTTCCAAATCTTTTGAATGTCGTTGTATCTGGTGCGGGTGGGTTGTAAGGAGAATTTTCTAATTTTCCTATCAAAAACTGTAGTTCTAATTTTCCAATAAAAATATCAGCAGGGCGAGATGTTTTTACAGTGATATGAGCAAATCCTTCGCTGTTATTACTGAGTATGAGATTGTTTCTTTTTCCTGGTCCCCAAGATATATTTTCAGTGCTTATTCCAGCAAAAACAGCTCCTGCGTTTATTCCAATAAAAGATTGTCCGAGAATAGTTTTCCAATAGTTTGCACCGTTTATTCTTTCGGGATCATCTATTTGATTATAATGATACTCATATAGGGGCTGAATCACTCGTATATCGTTTGTTTGAAAGGTATTAAATTTTCCATTGGTAGCAAAAACAAATTCGGGCTTTATTTGAAAAGTAAGAAATCCAATTTTTCCAAAAAAACCTGTGGATATAGAAGATTGAAATCCTTGAGCGGGGATTAATGATCCGTCATTCCATCCATAAGGAAGATGCGAATTATACTGAGTAATGATTTGTATTGGTAAGAGATGGAGTTGTATTCGGTTTTTCCAAAAATGGAGTAATTGCTTGGGAAGAGAGATTGATTTGTCAAAAGAACTGTCCTTTTGTAGGTAAGCAAGGGAAAGCGGTTTTAATAAAAAAGAGACATCTGTTTGTAATTCTCCTGCTATTTGTTTTTGTCTCATTCGGTCTTCTAAAAAGATATTGTTCATGGGCAATGGCTGTGAAAAGGCGGTATAAAAACCTATATATACTATAAGACCAAGATATATCTGTTTCATTTTTTATAAAAGGGCTGAATGATTTTTATTTGAAAAAAGTAGTTATAAGCATCTT